>JAFXHN010000001.1 GCA_017536365.1 Bacillota bacterium
CATACTGTTCTGATTTCTCCGGCAAAGTCATAGATCTCATCAAAGAGATATTTATGAATTGCCCTGAGGGCTGAGAATTTTCCTGCTTCCAATTTATCGAGCATGCCGTTTTCGAAAAGATCAAGTGCCTTTTTCTTACTGATGCGTTCTTCCTCACGAGCAAGATCTGCGGAACTTGTCAGTCCCAATTTATTTTCAAGTGCCATATTGCCCTCCGAATATAATTACTATGTATATTATAACATATTTTTCATAATAAAAAAACACCGCAGGCAAAGGCTGCGGTGTTCGTGGCGGAGAGTCCGGGATTCGAACCCGGGGCCCTTGCGGGCACGGCATTTCGAGTGCCGCACGATCGACCACTCTGACAACTCTCCATGTTTATTACAGAAAATTCAGGGACGATGTCATCGTCCCTTTTTCTTCAACTATTAGTTTCATTAATCTCTATAAGGAGATTTTAATAAAGTTACGAGACCTTCACATACAAGATCTCCCATAAATAATTCGAAATCTTTTACGAGGGTGTAAGCTTCTACGTTACTTCCGTATATTTTCATAAGTTCTTCAACAATGTCATCAAGAGTTCTGACACCGTCTATCAGTTCGATCATCTGTATAGCAGAACCTGCTATATCGTATCTCAGATCTCCTTTTGTTAAATAAGTGGTGCTTCCTTCTACAATGAACTGTACGTCATCTGCAAGTTTATATACCATATCTCTACCTCGCTTATATATTTATTGATTATTACCCTTTTTATGTGGACTATATTATTATAGCAAATACACTAAAAAAGACAATATTTAAATTTCTTTTAATGATGGTATAATAATTATTATTAGAAAACAATAACAAAGGAGGTATTTATATGGATCCAAGAGTATCAAAATTAGCTTACACCCTCGTGCACTACTCCACTCGCATAGAAGAAGGAGAAAAGGTCCTTATTTCATACAGCGGAGCCAGCGGCAAACCTCTTGTTAAAGAAATAATTAAAGAAGTATACAAAGCAGGCGCTTATCCATATGTAGAGATCGTAGATAATGAGATCAACCGCGAGATCATTAAAGGCTGCTGTCAAGAACAGCTTGATTTTCAGAGAGAATATGAAATGGTTCAGATGAAAGGCATGGACGCGTACATCAGTATCAGATGCCCGGACAACATTTCCGAACTTTCAGATATCCCTGCGGATATAATGAATCTTTACAGCAAAGCACTCAGACCTGTGACAGATTACAGGGTAAGCGACACCAAATGGGTTGTTCTCAGATACCCTAACCCATCTATGGCTCAGCTTGCAGGCACCAGTCAGGAAGCTTTCGAAGATTTCTATTTTGACGTGTGCAACCTTGACTATTCAAAAATGTCAGATGCTATGGACTCCCTTGCGGATCTTATGGCAAAAACCGATATGGTAAGGATCACAGGACCGGGAACAGATATAAGCTTCTCCATAAAAGATATCGGTTCGGTAAAATGTGACGGCGGAAGAAACATTCCTGACGGCGAAATATATTCTGCACCTAGAAGATTCTCAGTTAACGGAGAGATCACTTACAACACACCTTCCACCTATCAGGGCTTTACTTTTGAAAACATCAAATTCGTTGTAAAAAACGGTCAGATAGTTGAAGCAACAGCCAACGACAATATCAGGATCAATAAACTCCTGAACACCGATCCGGGAGCAAGGTATTTTGGAGAATTCGCCATCGGCGTAAATCCGTATATCCTTCATCCTATGAAAGATACCCTTTTTGATGAAAAGATATGCGGAAGCATACATTTGACTCCGGGCAGATGCTATGACAGTGCATTCAACGGCAACCTTTCCTCTATACATTGGGATCTTGTCCTCATTCAGAGAGAAGAATACGGCGGCGGAGAAATCTGGTTCGACGATGTGCTTATAAGAAAAAACGGCATCTTTGTTCTTCCTGAACTTGAATGCCTCAATCCTGATAATCTCAAATAATATAAACCTTATAGGGTCTGCATATGCAGACCCTAGTTTTATTAGTTTTGTCAAAGTTACAGCCCGTTTTTGCTCAAAAGTTCTCTGGCAAAACCGTCATTGCCGCCTTCTACATATACTGCAAATCCGCAGCTTCCTCCGCCTGCGGGAGAAGTCCTTCTTATATACCCTCTGTATCCGTTTTTATTTAACACTTCTAAAGCTTTTTCAGCCATAGATATACTCCTGTATCTAATGATTTGAGTGCTGATATCGATCACCCTCTTTATGAGGTTATTTTTTAAATGAATATTCCACCATACCCTTGACTACATCGAATATCTTCCATCTGTCCACATCGTTTTGGGCAACTATATCATAGGTGTCTGTCACTTCTCCGTTTTTTAGAACTTTCATAACACCTACCTTGTCACCTTTTTTGATCGGCGCAGGCAGTGATTCCTCCAGATATATCTCTTTTGTGATCTGCTGTTTTTCCTCTTTCTTAGTGAGTATATCCACATCTTCAGCAAGAACTCCTTCAACTGAGTCCCCTGAGCCTTTCTCTATGGATACCGTGCCCAGCGACACGTTTTTCTCCCCTAAAGCTACGCTGTCATATACAGCAAATCCGTAGTCCAGCATGGCTTTCATTTCACCAAACCTTATATCTGATGTCTCTGCTCCCAGGATCACTCCGATAAGCTCCATGCTGCCTCTTTCAGCAGAACCGGAAAGACAGAATTTTGCATCAGCCGTATAACCCGTCTTTATTCCCGTAGCCCCTTTATACTGTTTTATCAGCTTATTGGTATTTGTAAGACCGAATTCCTTCTGTTTTCCCTCCAGTCCTACATTTACAGTATCCATCCAGGTCACAAGCCATTCCTTTATTTCTTCATGCTCCAGAAGTTCCTTCGACATCATTGCTATATCATATGCAGAAGAATAGTGATCTGCCACAGGAAGGCCGTTGGTATTTTGAAAATGAGTGTTTTCCATACCAAGTTCTTGAGCCCTTTCATTCATCATGTCAACAAAAGCCGTCTCAGAACCTGCAATATGTTCCGCCAGTGCCACGCAGGCATCGTTTGCACTGGCCATAGCTGCTCCTTTAAGCAATTCCTCTACAGTATGCTGTTCTCCCGGTTCCATAAACATCTGACTGCCACCCATTTCCGCCGCTCTGTCGCTTACAGTCACTATATCATCCATTGATATCTGACCTCTGTCCTCTGCCTCCAGAACAAGTAGCATGCTCATTATTTTTGTGACGCTGGCAGGCGGAAGTTCTTCATGAGAATTACTTTCAAAAAGTACAGTACCTGTTTTTGCATCTATGAGCACGGCCGCCATTGAAGTGATATCCAGCCCGGGATCAGCCTCTTCTCCGTAGCTTAGCATCGGAAAAGCCAGATATATAGGAATAAAAACTATCATGATCATCGCCATCGTCTTTCGCATTCTTTCATAGAATACGGTTTTTTTAAACATAAAAATCCCCCTCGAAACTTGTTTTTACATAATTATTGTGTACGAGAAGGATTTATGCTCTTTTATTCGATTTTTACCTGTCCTCAGCCTTTCACAGCACCTGCGATAACACCTTTAACTATATATTTCTGACAGGTAAGATAGAATACGATTATCGGTATAACAGCCAAAACAAGCACAGCCATCATATACCCGTAATCTATGGAACCATAGCCTCCTTTTAGATACTGAACAGCTACCGGTATTGTCTTGTATTCATTTCCTATCAAAAGATAAGGAAGCAGGTAATCATTCCATATCCACATTGTGTTTAATATTGCTACAGTTACCGCCGTAGGACGCAGTACCGGAAAAACCACCCTGAAATATGTCTGTATCGGACTGCAGCCATCTATATACGCAGCTTCCTCTATCTCGTATGGAATGGACCTTATGAACCCGCAATAAAGGAATACAGACAGTCCTGCCCCAAAGCCTAAATAAATAATCACTATCCCCAGAGGATTATCTAAATTCAATACATTGGCTGTCTTTGACAGAGGATACATTACCATTTGAAACGGCACTATTATAGAAAAAGCAAAGGCATAATATATGAGTTTTGTGGATCTGCTGCCTGCTCTGACGATATACCAGGCTGACATAGATGTAAAAAGCACTATTACAGCCACAGACATTACGGTTATAAACAAAGAATATTTAAGGGCAGACCAAAAGCCTACCGCCTCTATACCTCCAATATAGTTGGATAATCCCGCAAAAGAAGTATCGTTAGGCAGCGCAAACAGTTCATCAGTGATATACAGTCTGCCTTTGAATGAATTATAAGCTATTATTATTATAGGAGCTGCAAACCCCAGCGCTGTCACTGTCAGTACAGAATATATTATTGTTTTTTTCATACCCTATACCTCCGCTTCATACTTTCTCCTGCTGAGCCATAGCTGTGTTCCCGCTATAAGCGCAACAATTATAAAAAACACCACGGCTTTTGCCTGTCCCACTCCGGCATATCCTATCCTTGAATAGAATGTGTTGAATATATCCAATGCCAGCATAGCCGTTTCTTTCCCGGGCTGCCCTGCAGTTAACGCTAGATTCTGATCAAACATTTTGAATGAATTGGTAAGAGTCAAAAACAAGCATATGGTAAATGCAGGAGAAACCATTGGTACAGTCACATTCCTCAGTATCTGAACAGAAGATGCTCCGTCGACCTTCGCAGCCTCTATCATATTTCCCGGGATGTTTTGAATAGCTGCTATATATATTATCATCATATATCCTACCAGCTGCCAGTTGGTAAGTATCACCATCCCCCAGAATCCATAATCTGCACTGGAATAAAGGGTCTGCTGGAAAGGATACAGGATTCCGTTTATTATCATCTGCCATATATATCCCAGAACTATCCCACCTATAAGGTTAGGCATAAATAATACGGTCCTGTAGAAGTTCGTACCTTTGAGCCCTCGGGTAAGCATCATCGCAAAGGTAAATGCAAGAATATTAACTGTTATGACCGACACCGCCGTAAATTTAACTGTGAACCACAAAGCGTTTACGAAATCACTGTTGGTAAAGGCCTCTATATAGTTGGAAAAACCTACAAATTCTGTTTTTGTTATCACTTTGAATTCGCAAAAGGACAGATATATCCCTACAGCAAAAGGTATTACAAAAGATATTACAAAAGCCAGTAAAGTAGGAAGAAGAAACACCGGGAAATATTTTTTTAAACTTCTGTTCATATTCCCTCTTCTCCTTTCATTTTATCTTGTCAAAGCATACTCCGAAGCCCAGTTCTCAGTGACAGCAGTAACAACATTGTTCCAGTCTCCGGTCCCCTGTGCATATTGAAGCAGTGCATCTCCAAATCTGTTTTTAAACTCATCACTTGGAAATGCTGTAAAAACCCACGGTACAGACGTAACGCCTTTATTTGATATCCATTCCACCACCTGAGAGCCAAGAGGATCTGCAGGTTTTTCATCATCTTCAAAAGTGTTGAAAGGAGATATGAAACCTAGATCGTTCAGTACATAGTTTTTTCCTGTTTCACTGCTGAAAAGCCATTCCAGAAACTTTAATGATGCCTGCTTGTCTGCGTCAGAAGCTTCGTCATTGATAGCAAGATAATTCTCTGTTCCTACACAAATACCGCTGTCTTCTTCGCCTTCTGCTCCGATATATATAGGCATCATTTTAACATCATCTTCTGTCACCGTATTTCCGCTAACACCTGCTATCTGAGACATAGCCCAGTTTCCGTTTTGAACCATTGCAGCTTTTCCGAGAGCAAATTCACTCATTGAATCCGCTGTAGTCTTACCGCCTATCAAAGTTGGTGCAGTAACAGAGTTGTTTATATAAAGATCAAACATATTCTTAAAACCTTCGTTATAACTGAAGTTGACCGATTCAGAGCCCAAAGCTGTGATCACCGGATCAAGTTCTTCACCCAAACTATGAAACTCATGATAAAAAGGCACATTTGCCAGATGAGATGTCCATCTCCACTGTTCTCCTGACGCCATAGATGTGGATGCAAACACGCCTTCGATACCCAGTTCTTCTTTTTTAGCTGTCATATCCTCAACAACAGCTTTAAATGTATCAAAGCTTTTTATCTCGTCTACAGACTCCACCACAGAGTCTTCCATTTTAAAATAGTTCTGCATAATGCTGTCATTATAAATTATCCCAAAGCCTTCCACAGTGTAAGGCACTGCGCAGACTTCATCTCCGTCTTTAAGTGCCAGGCTTTTGTCGCTGAGCATTTCATATAGATCGGTGCCCTGCAGATCCATACAATGATCTTCCCAGCTTTCAAGTCCTATAGGTCCGTTTACCTGAAAAATAGTAGGCGCTTCTGACTTCGTTATTTCAGAAGCAAGCTTCTGTTCGTAAGTTCCTGCAGCAGCAGTTACTATATTGATAGGAATGCCGGTCTCTTCCGTAAAAGATTCCGCCACTTTTTTGTAAGCAGCTTCTGATTCAGGCTTAAAATTCAAAAAATATACCGATCCTTCATTGCCTGATTCTTCAGTAACATCATCATCTCCACAGGCCGCTGCAAGATTCATGATAATAACTGCAGATAATATCAAAGCTAATAACTTCTTCATATTTATCCTCCCCGTATTTTTTCTTTTATCGTGTATCGTTATCTCCCTCTTCCGTATATCTCTGTCAGTTCTCTGATCTTCGATTTTAGTTCATCTGTAAACATATCAGAGGAGACCCGCCACACCCAGTTTTCTCCTATTGTAGAGGGAGTGTTTATCCTTGATCCTGCACCTGTTCTCAGCCAGTCCTGAATAGGTATTACAGCCATGTCTGCAGTGGAAGCAAGTACGGCTCTTATCATGGCATCTGTAAGGTCTGACTTATCATGTACAGACAAATACTTTTTCGCTTTCTCTGTCTGATCTTCAGGTGCAGTTTGCACCCATTCTTCTGTTGATGCATTGTCATGGGTACCTGTGTATGCTACACAGGTCTTTTCGTAATTATGAGGCAGGTGCTCATTATTCCAGTCCGACGAAAAGGCAAACTGCAAAACCTTCATCCCCGGGAAACCGCTGTATTTAAGCAATTCTTCCACATCCTCAGTATTTGTCCCCAAATCTTCTGCAATTATAGGAAGCCAAGGTACTTTTTCTTTTATAGCTGTAATAAGATCCTTTCCCGGACCTTCTTTCCATTCTCCTTCTACTGCATTTATATTGCCCGCAGGTATCGAATAATATCCCGAAAAGCCTCTGAAATGATCTATCCTTATAACATCATAAAAGCATCCCCAATGTTCCAGCCTTTTTATCCACCATTCATAACCAGTCTCTTTATGATGATCCCAATCATATAACGGATTACCCCACAGCTGACCTTCAGTGGAAAAATCATCGGGAGGACATCCCGCAACTCTTAAGAGTTTCCCATCGCTGCCGGTCTGAAAAAGTTCCGGCCTCATCCATGCCTCACAGGAATCCTCGGACACGTATATAGGTATATCCCCTATTATCTTTACGTTTTTTGACGCGGCATAACTTCGAAGCTTCATCCACTGCTGATGAAACAAAAACTGAACACTTTTCCAAAAATGTATGTCTTTCTTCAGCCTGTCTTTTGCTTGCTCCATTGCTTCATCTTCTCTTATTTGTACACTTCTCTCCCATTCTCTAAACGGCCTCATACCGTTCTCCTCTTTTAATGCCATATATAAAGCATAATCCTCGATCCAAAATCTGTTACCCTCAACATAGTCCTTGTATGCTGAATCTTCCTCACTGACGTTTTCACATGCCTTTTTTAAAAGAGGAAATCTTTTTGTGTAAAGATCTGAATAATCGACTCTTTCGGCATTCTCAGTGAAATCTGCCTCTTTTATATCCTCCTTGGATATATATCCTTCATCCGCCAAAATATCCGGATCTATATAATAAGGACTGCAGGCAAATGCAGAAAAGCTCTGATAAGGGCTGTCACCGAATCCTGTCGGTCCCATAGGAAGTATCTGCCAATATGACTGATAGCATTCATCAAGAAAATCTATAAAGCGATATGCTTCTTTACCTAAATTGCCTATACCGTACCTGGCGGGCAGGCTGCTGAAAGGCATTAAAATCCCGGCTGTTCTCATATATCCTCCCAAATAAAATTTTTTACACACTATATATGTGTATGATTCATAAAATTCTCATTATTCGCAAAACTACTATATATGATAACCATAATCTAAAAAAACATTTAGAACGGAGATTCGATATGGCAAGCTTAACTCTTAAAAACATAGAAAAGATCTATCCCGGCAATGTACACGCAGTCAGGGA
>JAFXHN010000033.1 GCA_017536365.1 Bacillota bacterium
GAGACTCTCGAGGCGGATATAATCGTGCTTAACAATGAGCTGTCCGGCAGGCAGATAAGAAATATAGAAGAAGAAACAGGGGTCAAAGTTATAGACAGGACTATCCTTATTCTGGACATTTTTGCATCAAGGGCAGTATCAAGAGAAGGTAAGCTTCAGGTTGAACTGGCACAGCTCCAGTACAGGATGCCGAGACTTGTGGGATTTGGGAAATCCCTGTCCAGGACCGGGGGCGGTATAGGAACAAGAGGACCGGGAGAAAAGAAACTTGAGACAGACAGACGTCATATCGCCAGAAAGATGGATGAGATCCGAAGGGAAATAGAAGAAGTAAAAGCCAACAGATCTGTTCAGCGTGCCAAAAGGGAAAAGTCCGGACTGCCGATAGTTGCGATAGTAGGGTATACTAATGCGGGAAAATCCACTCTTATGAACGCCATGCTGGCAGCGACAGAAAAAGAGGAAAAGAGCGTTTTTGCTAAGAATATGCTTTTTGCCACACTGGATACAGCGCTCAGAAACATAAAAGCGGATGTGGATAAAGAGTTTCTTCTCATAGACACTGTGGGTTTTGTGAGCAATCTGCCGCATACTTTGGTAAATGCCTTTAGATCCACGCTGGAAGAAATACTTTATGCAGATCTTATCCTGCATGTGGTGGACGCATCCTATGAAGACTATTTCTTCAATATGAATGTTGCAGACAAGGTGGTAAATGAAATAGGAGCTGAAGATATAAAAAAACTGTATGTGTTCAATAAGATAGATATGCTTGAAAACTATCAGGATATACTGCCGGGAGGACCGGACTGTCTGTACATTTCTGCAAAAAACGGTACAGGCCTGGATGGACTCATGGATCGTATCTGTAAGGAACTGTTTTCTGACAGGATAATCGCGGAACTTTTGATACCTTACGACAAGGGTCAGATCAGCTCATACTTATGCGACAACTGTAAAGTGTTGAAAATGGATTATAAAAATGAAGGAACCTATTTTGAAGTTGAACTGTCAAAAGCAGATTACGGAAGGTACAGAGAGTACCTGATTTAAGGAGGAACTATGGCGGTCAGATATAAAACCGTGCTTGAAGAAGCAGAGGAAATGATAGTTATAGAAAAATCCCGGTTTATAGGATATATAAAGCCGGTGGAAACTGTTGAAGAGGCAGAAGCTTTTGTGGCTTCCATCAGAACTGCAAACAGAGATGCTACCCATAATGTTCCTGTATATGTACTGGGAGAAAAATATGATGTTCAGAAATACAGTGATGACGGGGAGCCTTCCGGAACGGCAGGGGTGCCGGTGCTTCAAATGCTGATGAAAGAAGGGATCACCAATGTAGCTATAGTCATGACAAGGTATTTCGGGGGCATAAAGCTGGGCACCGGAGGATTGGTGCGTGCTTATACCGGCATTGCAAAGGAAGCTCTAAAGGCGGCCGGAGTGGCAGAGGTCAAGGATATGGATGTGGTGCTGCTGGAAATACAGTATACATATCATGGCAAGGCTGAAAATATGGCTCTTAAAGGGGACTTCATAATAAGAAATACACTGTTTACGGACAAAGTAACTTTGGAAATAGTATGCGACCCAACAAAGACTGATGAAATAATAAAATCCTTTATGGAAGTTACCGCAGGGACTGTGAAGATAGTTGAAAGAAGACAGGAACTGGAAAAAGTCAGAGTGGGATATTAAGACCGTTTGAAACGAGATCGTTTACGAACGGTCTTTTTTTATAAGCTGAAACAGCCCGATCAAAAGTATAAACCCTGCAAATATCTTTCTGAGCAAGGCTGTATCAAGGGAAAGGGCGATGAATGCGCCTGCCGCTGCGCCCGCTATTCCGTATATAATGATAGGCTTGGCCAAAGAAAAGTCTGTGCTGCCGTTTTTCTTGTGGACATAAAGTGCTGCGATAGAGGCTGGGATAAATACCACAAGGTTGATCCCTTGGATCTCCTGCTGGGATAAAGTTGTAAAAATGGCCAAAATAGGCACAAGGATACTGCCGCCGCCGACTCCCATTCCTGCGATGATCCCTGACACCAGACCTGAGATGATAAGCACGGCTGTCATGAAAACATCATCCTTAATGCCGCAGATATCATCACCACACCGAAAAGTTTGTTGAGGGCCTTGGAAGAGAGCTTCTTTAAAAGTTTTGCCCCTATGATGCTCCCGGGGATACTTCCTATGGCCACATACAGGATGGCCTCCCAGTTCAAAGCCCCTTTGAACATATAAACTGCTGCGCTTATGACGGAAAGAGGAAGGATAACTGCTATCGCCGTGGCGTGAGCTTTGTGGGTCTCCGTTTTTTTGAATACTTCCAGAGCAGGAACAACTATAGTGCCTCCTCCGGAACCCAGCAGACCATTGATACACCCGGAAAAGATACCGATCAAAAAGTTTCTCATATAATACCTCTCTTTGGGAATATTATGCCTCTAAAACGCGGATAGATCCCCCAAA
>JAFXHN010000034.1 GCA_017536365.1 Bacillota bacterium
AACAGGCGATCTGCAGCTTCCTGAAGGAACAGAAATGTGCATGCCTGGAGATAACATCACAATGACAATCAGCCTGATCACACCAATCGCTATCGAAGAAGGACTGAGATTCGCGATCAGAGAAGGCGGAAGAACAGTTGGTTCAGGTGTTGTAACAGAGATTATTGAATAATTTCGAATCAATTGCAATCAAAAAGCGACCTTTTAAAAGGTCGCTTTTTTAGTTGTGTTTTGCGCTTTTAATTCTTAAACGTTACCGAATCGCTGCCGAGCAGTTCCTTCGTGTTGCTGTCGTAGAGGGAGAATGTCATTTTACCCTCACGTCCGAAGAGCGGTATGGAGTACTGGAATCGGGCGGCGATCTTATCGCCTGCCTTCCAGCCTGACTCTAAGTCGTATATTTCTGTATGACCGTCCGGCCATTTGACTTCATAATACAGGTGAACTGTCTCTGATGGTTCTCCTCCGCTAAGGGAAACGTGGAAGTAAACGGTGTCTTTTCTGCTTACAGTGCCGATATCTGTCGAGTAATCGCTTTCTGATTTATTGGCTACGATAGAGGTATGCCAAGCGTAGTATTCGTCATAGACTTCCTTGATGCCCGGATAATCTGATTCCATAAGCTCTGACATATATGTCTCCACTTGTTCGGTACGATCAGCCTTGAATGCTTTGACGTAGGCGAATTTTGCATCGTCTATCTTCTTTTGGACATCTTCTCCGGCTGCGATCTCTGCCGCATTAGCATAGGCGCCCAGAGCTTTTTCATATTCTGAGTTTTTAAGGTACTTATCTCCGATGCCGATGTAGCACAGTCTTATTTTTTCATGGATGCTGTCGTCTTCCTTAAGTTCCATAGCTGTGTTATAAGCATTTATGGCATCTTTATATTCCTTATTTTCATAATGCTTGTCTCCGAGGAGGATCCAGCACTGATGGATCATGTCTTTTGAGTCTTTGTAATCGCCAAGTTCAGTATATTTTTCGATTGCCGGTTCATATTTGCCGTCTTCCATAAGCTGAAGTGCTTCTTCGTATTCCATGGCAGGGGCTGCCATATGTTTGTAGATGGCAAATCCACATACTGTGATCAAGATGATGCATGCAGCGATGGCGATAAGTGTCTTCTTATTAAAGTTGAGCTTGAACTTTTTGTCCGGTATAGCCAGAGCTGTTTCTTCGGGGATCGCAACTTCTTTGTAAGCCGGAACTTTAGCATCATGGGTCTCAGCAACCTGTGCAGGGAACTCTGCTTTGTCATCTGTTTCTATTGGAACGACCTTTGTAAGGTCTTCTCCGGAAGCCTCTCTCTCCTTGCGGCGTGACTCCTTTGCAGCATATTCTTCAGCTTCTTTATCTGCCTGCTCTTTGCCTTTTTTGAGTTTTTTATCAAGCTTGCCGGCAGCACCTGCAGGCTTATGCAGAATGAATAAGGAACGAAGCAGTTCTCGTTCAAGCCCGCAGCTTTTGCAGTTATCTCCTTTATTTATATGACCGCAGCTGCATGACCAGTAATCGCCGAATTCCTCAAACCAGTACTTCGGTTTAGTAGGAGCAGTGGCAAACTGTTCTATTATATCTTCATACAGATCGTCGTCCGGAGTCAGCGGACGAGGTTCATAGACTTGAGTGGGCTTAGCTCCCTGAAGTTCACCGATGTCAGTTGCTATAGTCATTGTGTCAAATTCTTTTTCGTGTTTTATCCCTCTTAATTTCTTCAATGCAATACTCCTTGTAACATACATATGATGTATTCATATTGTAACATCAACAGGCTGAATTTCAAAGAAAATTAAGTTGCCACATGTTTCTTCAAGTATTTTGTATAATTTTCTGTACATGGTTGACAATTCTAGTTTAATACGGTAAAGTAAACGGAAATATGTTGTATTGAATTTAGTACAATACAGGTTCGATATTAAACACTGATAAGTATATTAAAGTACATAGGAGGGGAGAACTATGACTAAAAGACGTATGAAAACTATGGATGGAAACACGGCGGCAGCTCACGTTTCTTATGCATTCACGGATGTTGCTTCCATCTATCCTATAACACCATC
>JAFXHN010000035.1 GCA_017536365.1 Bacillota bacterium
GGAGGGATAATATGGAATTATTTATCAGCTGTTTTGAAATAGTCGGAACTATAGCATTTGCTTTGTCCGGAGCTATAATTGGTCTTAAGAAAAAAATGGATATTTTCGGGGTCTGCGTTCTGGGCATAACAACAGCGGTAGGCGGCGGGATCATAAGAGATATCATTTTGGGGATAAATCCTCCTGCCACCTTCAGCAATCCGATCTTCGTTTTAATGGCGACGATCTCATCTATACTTGTATTCGTGTCGTTTAAAAAGAAACTCATATGGAACAAAAAGGTTTATGAAGTGACACTGTTTTTAGCTGATTCCGCAGGTCTCGGGATCTTTACGGTTTGCGGAATGAATGTTGCTATCAACGCAGGATTTGCGGAGAATGCGTTCCTTGTGGTATTTGTAGGTGTCGTTACTGGTGTTGGAGGAGGCGTGCTGCGTGATGTTTTCGCCGGAGACAGACCGTACATATTCGTTAAACATATATATGCCTGCGCTGCTATAGTCGGTGGTGTTGCAGCAGAGCTGATGTGGCCTGTATTTGGAGCAAATGTAAGTATGGCGGTAGGCTTTGTGGTGATCATAGTGATAAGGATATGCTCTGCAAGGTTTAGATGGAGCCTGCCCAATGCAAGAAATTTTGAATGGCCAGAATAGAGGAAACCCCACGTTTGAGATTTGATTCACATACGTGGGGTTGTTTTTGTGTTATTCAATTAAATCTTCGTCTTTATCCGTAGCTTTAGCTTTTCGTTTTTTTCTCAAACGTTTCAGTCCGCCTACGGGTATCTGACTTTCCGGTCCGCCTCCGGCTCTGCCAATGGCATTTATGATACCGTTCGAAACTTTATTTACTGGCGGATGAACAAGGCTCATCAGCCATACAAATTTTCCTAACAGCCACATAAATATCTTGTAACTGCCTTCTACCACGAAGTCATAGGCTTTGACTACAGGCTTCGATGCGAAGACAAATACGCACAGACTGGCCAGTCCGAAGATCATTACGTAGTATACGAACCAGTTGTCAGGTAAAAATCCGAAAGTGATCTCGTATTTTTTAACAAGGTACCTTACGATAAGGTGAAGGATGTAGACAGGCATGGTGTTCATACCAACGTATGCTACATAGTTCATCTTGTTCGGCAGGATGTTCAGCATAAGTACTATCCAGCCGCAGGCAAGACAGAATATCATTGCTCTTCCGATAATATCCCAGTACCATGCGATGCCCAATTCAACTGCAGGGCTCTTAAGCAGGTAATATCCTACAGGCCATTGGTCTCCGAAGAATGCAAGGAGACAGGAACATCCTATAAGGACAGCTCCCAGTATTACACAGTGCACTATTTTGAGTGAACGGAGTTTTTTAAGATGATCTTCAGTGCAGTAATAACCCAGCAGGAAGAATGGAAAATATGACATCATCCTTCCGAGGGCGAATTCATCCGAGAAGAACGGCACCATACCTGCAAACAGGTATATTACTATGGATATTTCCATTATATAAGGGATCTTTATGTAATCTTTCAGGAAGAACCTGTAGAAGAACAGTGCAAACAGGTACCACAATGCGAACGGCGGGATAAGGAGATTTATCGTTGCTCCGCCCCAAATGGCATATCTTACGCAGTAGAAAAACGGTATGCATAACAGATACGGCCATAGGAAAGTGTGGAAGGCTGTCTGACGAGCTCTTTCCGGTTTCTTTGAGAAGTACCCGGACAGGAACACAAAAGCCTGCATTACGAATACGTTTATAGTTATATAGACTATGCCGCCCAGAGAATCGGGAGAAAAATGACCTGCCACCCTTGTAAAGTGGGAGATAGGTATGCTCCACATAAGAAGTCCTCTAAAGGTATCGAACATATAGTCTCTTTCTTTAATTTGTCCCATTTGTTCCGGGATCCCCCCTCACATTATTTATTTGCCTGAGTTTCTTTCCTCTACTGTTTTTATAGCTTTGAACATGAGTTCAGGAGTAACTTTGAAAGGCATTTTATGAGCATTAGGGCTTACAGTACAGCCTGCTTCAGCGACTTTCATAAGAAGTTCGTCATCAGGATCTTCTACACCAAGATCTTTAAAGCAGCATGGAAGGCCTACTTCTTTGTAGAATGCAACGATGTCGTTCCATTCTTCTATGCTGATTTTTTCTGCGGCAAGCTGAATAAGAGTGCCAACGGCAACCGCTTCACCGTGCATTGCATCAAAAGGTTTGATGACTGCTGTCATACCGTTATACACGCCGTGAGCGATAGCGCATCCGTTGTTTTCGAAGCCCACTCCACCTAAATATATATTTGCTTCGATGCATCTGTCAAGGGTTTCGGACCATTCTTTGCGTTCAACTGCTTTCTTGGCCTCAACAGCATTTTCTCTAAGCACTTTATTGCATAATTCCGCAATTGCAAATGCAGCTTGGCTTCCAACTCCACCGGTGTAATTCATTGCGCCGGATTCACGGCAGGCCCTTGCTTCATAATAGCAGGCGAAAGCATCACCTACACCTGCAACGAAGGTCCTTACAGGAGCTTTTGCTATGACAGCGGTGTCAACTACCACAACGTCAGGGTTTTTCTTTGTTCTTTTTGAAACTACAAAAGTACCGTTTTCGTCATATATAACAGACATTGCGCTGCAGGCAGCATCTGTTGCCGCTGCTGTCGGGATGATGACAACAGGAAGACCCGAGATATCTGCAACAAGTTTGGCTGTGTCTGTGACTTTGCCTCCTCCAAGACCGATGATAGCGTCGCAGCCGGCTTTTGTTACTTCATCTATGATGCGGTCTGCCTCCGCCTGTGTAGACTCGCCGCCGAAGATGATAACGTCATAGCCTGCTTCGATGCCTTTAAATGATTGTTCAAGGTTGTCTTTAGTGATGCCCAAAACGATCTCATCTGTCAATACTGCGAAATTTTTTCCTAAATGGTTGATGTATGTATATAAGTCTTTGAGAATATCAGGCCCCTGATAGTATTTAGCAGGAGCTGCTAATGTTTTAACCATGATGTACCTCCTTAATAAGCTGATGAGTTTTCTCTTATTATATTTTGACTGTTTTTGTTTGTGACCAACCAACAGTCTTTGAATTTGCCAACCAATATTACATTGATTTGATGATATCAGCCAGCCTTATCAGTCCGTCCTTTAATTTGTCCATGGTTTCGTAAGCATAGGATATCCTGATGCAGCGGTTTTCTGCAAAATCATACATTTCTCCCGGATTGATCAGCAGGTTTTCTTTTAAGGCCGTTTCGAATATCTTTTTTGTGGAGATATTTCCTTTAAGTTTAAGCCACACATAATAGCTGCCTTCCGGTTTATCCCATACCGCCAGATCTGAATAGTATTCATTAAGTATATCAAGAGTGAAGTCTCTTCTTTTCTTCAATTCTTTTCTCAGTTTTATCAGGTGTTTTTCGTACAGTCCGCTGTTAAGACAATGTGTAAATGCCTGCTGTGACAAGGTGCTGGTGCCGTAATCCATCTGCATTTTTATATCAGCTATCCTCTGAATAACAGATTCGGGGCCGACTATCCATCCTACTCTGAGACCGGGACTAAGGGTCTTGGAACAGCTTCCGACATATATAACGCTGCCTTTGCTGTCATGAGCCTTGATGGGTTTTGGCGGTCTTTCGTCATACCATAGATCCCCCAGCACGTCATCCTCTATAATAGGGATACGGTTTGCACGGCAGTATCTAAGAACTTCGTCTCTTCTTTCTGCAGTCATGATTTTCCCGGTAGGATTCTGTAAAGTAGGGATAGTGTAAAGTATGGTCTTGCCTATCTCAAGATTTTTGCTTATGATCCAGGGCATTATCCCCGCAGAGTCCATAGGTATACCTTCCAGCACGGTGCCGGCAGATTGAAATACGTTAAGGGACTTTATATATGAAGGTGATTCTATGTATGCCGAAGAATGGGGCGGAACTATACAGACGGATATCAGCTGCAGAGCCTGAAGGGCTCCGGAAGTGATCATTATGCATGAAGGATCCGTGATGATGCCTTTTTCCTTTTCCAAATAGCTGCAGAGGGCTTCTCTGAGTTCCAACAGTCCTAAGGGATGAGGGTAGCTTAGAGCGAGATCTTTGGCAGGGATTTTCGACATCAAAGAAGAAAGCTCTTTTGCGGGGATGAGCTCGGAGGATATCTCTCCGGTGCCCAGCCTAATGATATCCTTTTGATATTCAAGCTGATTTATCTTCTGGACATGATCCAGATTTGCATAGAAGCTGCCTTTGTCTATGTAGCTGTGCCAGTTCAGTGAAGAATTGGAGATGAGCATTTCCCATGTATCGTTTACTATCATAGTGCCTTTTCCGTAATTGCCTTCAGTGAGACCAAGGGCAGACAGTTCCTGCATAGCCTCCCAAACAGTACTGCGGTTTACTTCAAACATCTGTGCAAGCTTCCTTTGCGGCGGGATATACTGGCCTGTTATCCAGTCTCCTTTCTCTATCTTTTCGCTGAAATAGCTTACTATTTGACTGTAGAGAGGTATCTTCAGGGATTTATCCGGTTTCCAGTTGATATCTACGTATTTTACTGTTGCGTTTTTATCCTGTGTGTTCTTCATAATCGGATAATATCATTGGTTGGGAAAAAAATCAATGGTTGGTTGGATACATAGCGCCGAACTGGCTTTATTATGTACCCATAAGGTAAATAATATCAAAACAAAATACATAGGAGGTTTCACATGGTAAACAGAGACAAATTATCAAAAGCTTACGCAAGAGAGCTCGAAACATTCAGAAGGATCCACCCAACATCTATCAAAAGATTTGAAGCAGCAAAAGACTGCCTTCTCCAGGGTGTACCTCTTAACTGGATGGTAAGATATGCAGGCGGTATCCCTCTTTCGATCGATGATGCGAAGGGCGTTCATCTCAGAGACGCTGACGGTATCGATTACATCGACTTCTGCCTGGGCGACACAGGATCAATGGTAGGTCACGGACCTGAAGCGGCAGCAAAAGCTATCGCAGAAGCAGCATATAAAGGAACAAGCCATATGTGCCCTACAGAAGATGCAACATGGAATGCAAGAGAACTCCAGAGAAGATTCGGAATGAAATACTGGCAGTATTCAACAAGCGCTACAGATGCTAACAGATTCGCTATCCGTCTTGCAAGACAGATCACAAAGAGACCTAAAGTAGTAGTATTCAACTGGTGCTACCACGGAACAGTTGACGAAACTATAGCAACACTTACACCTGAAGGAAAGATCATTTCAAGAGTAGGAAACATCGGTCCTCAGATCGATCCAAGCTACACAACAAAAGTTATCGAATGGAATGACGTTGAAGCTTTAGAAAACGCTCTTAAAGATGAAGACGTAGCTGTAGTAATGGCTGAACCTGTAATGACAAACATCGGTATAGTTCATCCTGCTCCTGGCTACCATGATAAACTCAGAGAACTCACAAGAAAATACGGCACATACCTCCTGATCGACGAAACACATACTATCTGCTGCGGTATCGGCGGTTATACAAGAGAATACAATCTTGATCCTGACATCGTAGTATGCGGTAAGACACTGGCATCAGGTATCCCTGTAGGTGTATACGGATTTACAGAAGAATTCGGAAACAAAGCAGAAGCTGAACTGGTTGCTTTATACGGCCTCGTAAAAGGTATCGGAGGAACACTGGCTGCCAATGCTATCACAATGGCTGCAATGCATGCTACACTCGAGCACGTTCTCACAGAAGATTTCTACAAACACGCAATTCCTCTTGCTGAAAGATTCAATGCGGGCGTTGAAGCAGGTATTAAAGAATTCAACTTCCCATGGAGCACAACTCAGCTCGGTACAAGAACAGAATACTGGTTCCTGCCTGAGATCGCAAAAGACGGTACAGATGCTGTTAACCACAGAGACTTCGAACTTGACTGGTACATGCACCTGTATGCACTGAACAGAGGTATCTTTATGACTCCGTTCCACAACATGGCAGTTATGTCATCCGCTACAACAGAAGCTGATGTTGACAAACATACAGAAGTATTCAGAGAAGCTTGCGCTGAGATCGCAGACTAATCAGAGAAAAAGAGGGGAGCTTCGGCTTCCCTTGTTTATAGAATATAAAAGGAGGGAATATGATGAACAACTTTATTGATTTCACGGGTCAGGTTTGTGTAGTGACCGGCGCCGGCAGTGCTGAAGGGATCGGCTTTGCATGTGCTAAGATATTAGCTGAATTAGGCGGAAAGGTGGCCCTTATCGCCACTACTGACAGAATCAACGAAAGAGCTCAGGAACTGGTTTCCGCAGGCGGAGAAGCTAAGGGTTATGTGGCTAATCTGATGGACAGAGATGAAGTCGAGAAAGTTGTTGCTCAGATCCTGGCGGATTTCGGAAAGATAGATGTGCTTGTAAACAACGCTGGTCTAGCACAGGTGGGTCAGAAAGACAAATCTCCGAATTTTGATGAAATGCCTTACGGACAGTGGGATCTGGTGGTAGAAAGAAATCTGGGCATCACCTTCAATATGATAAGAAACATCATCCCTACTATGATAGATGCAGGCTACGGCAGGATAGTAAATGTTTCTTCTGTAACAGGCCCTGTGGTAAGTGCAAGCGGAGACAGTGCATACGGAGCGGCAAAAGCTGCGGTTAACGGAATGAGCAAGGCTATTGCCATAGAAGTAGGAGGAAAGGGCATCACTATCAATAATGTTCTCCCGGGCTGGATCAAAACTGCGGCTCAGTCAAAACGCGGAGCATTGGGAGGACAGAACACACCTTTAGGCAGAAGCTCAACTCCTGAAGAAGTAGCTAACGCAGTAGTATTCCTGGCATCAGATAAAGCTTCCTATATCACAGGACAGGAACTCATAGTTGACGGAGGAAATGTTATCCAGGAATTCAAAGGTTCGGACAAGGATTTATAAAGAGAGTTTATTTAATATAATTTAGCGGAATGCCGAAGGGTGTTCCGCTGTTTTTTTGTTCAATAGAAATTGACCAGGCAGTGACGCATATATTTTACAGAAAGGAAGTGAAATATGAGTATATCGCTGCTGCTTACTTCTCTGCTTCTGGCAAATCCTTTGGTATTGCTGTCATCATATGTTTCGATGGGAAATTCTTTCCCAAAGCCTTTGTCGGAGGAAGAAGAGGAGATGTATCTTACTGCATATGAGGAGAAGGGGGATCTTGATGCCAAGAATAAGCTTATCGAGCATAATCTAAGACTGGTCGCCCATATAGTAAAGAAATACTCTAATACAGGGAAAGATCCGGATGATCTTATATCAATAGGGACCATCGGACTGATAAAATCAGTGAACACATACAAAAGAGGCAAGGGTGTAAGACTGGCTACATATGCGGCAAGATGCATAGAAAACGAACTGCTGATGCATCTGAGGACCACCAAAAAGAACAAGGTGGAGATAAGTTTGAATGAACCCATAGGGATAGACAAAGAAGGAAATGAAATAAGCTTCAATGATGTTCTTGGGACTGATCCGGACAGCATTCTGGATGATGTTGAGACAAAAATGCAGATAAAGAAGCTGTACAGGATACTGCAGGATGAACTGACAGAAAGAGAACGGGCGGTGATAATCATGAGATACGGGCTTGGGGAGGCTCCTTGTAAAACACAGAGGGAGGTGGCTAAACTCCTTAGGATATCCAGATCATATGTGAGCCGTATAGAAAAAAAGGCGGTTGAAAAACTTAGGGATGCATTTGAAAAAATATGAAATAATATTTACCAAATAGGAATAATAGGTTGTAATTTTTCGGCATATACAGTAAAATTCAAATTGTTATAATAATCGCAAAAGGAGAAGAAAAGTGAAGAGATTAATCACATTATTAATGGTATTGGTTATGGTATTTTCTTTGGCAGCTTGCGGATCAGAGGAAGCAGAAGATCCTGCCAACAACGAAGCAAATGTATCGGACACACAGGATCCGGGTGCGGATGAAGGAAATGATGCAAATGAAGATGCAGAAGAAGATGCAGACAAGGATCAGAAAGAAGAAGATAAGGTTCAGAAGCCGGAAAACAAAGATGAAGGGACTAAAGATGAAGGCCAGCAGGATCAGGGCAGCACAAGCGCATCTATAGCACAGACTCTGTCTGCAGAATTCAAATCTATCGCAGGAGGATCAAGTGCACAGGCCATCGCTGATAAAATGCTTCAAAATCCTGTTATCCAGTTCCAGGGAGGTACAGTGCCTGTAACACCGGGACTTCTTACAGGTTTCGGAAATGCTGAGATCACAGGATTCAGCGAAGGTGTGATGTTTGCTCCGGGGATCGGAACAATCCCATTTATCGGATATATTTTTGTTGTAGATGAGGGTACTGATGTAAGTGCTTTTATGGGTACACTTAAGAGCAATGCGGATCCAAGATGGAATATCTGCACACAGGCAGATGAAACAGTGGTATCAAACGTTGGAAACAAAGTGTTCTTCGTTATGAGCCCAAAATCTTTTGAATAACAGAGGATATATAAGTTATAACTTAAACGGGGTGCGGACAGACACGCACCCTAAATTTATATTAAGGAGTTATCCAGATGGTCTTTTCGGGGATACCGTTTTTGTACTATTTTCTGCCCGCAGCGCTTTTACTGTATTTTGCGGTGCCTAAACAACTGAAAAATGGAGCTCTGCTGGCGGCCAGCCTTGTTTTTTATGCATGGGGAGAACCGAAATATGTATTCCTTATGATGGGAACTATCGTAATGGGGTATGTGTTCGGAATTTTAATTGAAAAACACAAGGGGACAGATGGAGCAAAATTATGGCTCGTGTTATCCGTGATCTGCAGTGCAGCAGTACTCTGTTACTTTAAGTATGCGGATTTTTTCATCGAGAACTTCAATGCGGCAACCGGGATGTCAATACCTTTCTTAAGGATAGCTCTGCCTGTGGGTATAAGTTTCTATACTTTCCAGCTTTTAAGCTATCTTATAGATGTATATAGAGGAGATACGGCAGCTCAGAGGAATTTTATAAATCTGGCAGCTTATATTTCTATGTTTCCGCAGCTGGTGGCAGGTCCTATAGTTAGATATTCAGATGTAAGAGACAGGCTTGAAAACAGGGCACACTCTTTTGAGGACATAGCCTGGGGCATCAGAAGATTTGTTATAGGATTATCCAAGAAAGTGCTTATCGCAAACTCCCTTGCTGAGCTGTGCGATGTATTCCGAGCATCGGCGGAGCCGTCGGTGATGTTTTACTGGATCTATGCTGTAACATTTACCTTATATATTTACTTTGATTTTTCCGGCTACAGCGATATGGCTATAGGACTTGGCAGGATACTTGGATTCAAGTTTATGGAAAACTTCAATTATCCGTATATCTCAAAGAGCATTACTGAGTTTTGGAGAAGATGGCATATTTCACTGGGGTCATGGTTCAGAGATTATGTATATATTCCTTTGGGAGGCAACAGAAGGTCAAGGCCCAGATGGTTTTTAAACATTTTTATTGTTTGGATGCTTACAGGGTTCTGGCACGGAGCCGAATGGACTTTTGTGGTATGGGGTCTTTATTTTGCTGTGATACTTGTGGCAGAAAAGCTATTTTTGTCTAAAATGCTGGATAAGATAGGCCCGTTTTCGCATATTTACGCAGTGTTTCTGGTAACGATTGGGTTCGTAGTATTCAATGCTTCGGATTTGGGACAGGCTGTATCGGATATTTCATATATGTTTGGGAGAGGAGATCTTCCTGTTGTAACTGCAGAAACAATGTATTATCTGAAGAGCTATCTTGTTATCTTGGCGGCAGCTGTTATCGGAGCAACACCTCTTCCTAAGAAGATAATAACTGCTATAGGAAGGAACTCTGCCGGACAGAAGATCGCAGATATTGCTGAGTCTGTTTTTCTGGTGGCAATGGTTCTTCTGGCAACAGCCTATTTGGTGGATGGATCTTTTAATCCGTTTTTATATTTCAGATTTTAATGAGGTGAAGATATGGATAAAAAACGGAAAAGTATAATAATAACTGTCATCATGGCCGTGTTGCTGCTGGTGCTTTCGGGATGGTGTATATTAAAACCTGCGGATGAGTTCTCGGACAGTGAAAGAAGGGTCCTGGCGCAGAAGCCTGAGATGACTGCGGAAAGCATCTTTTCCACATCATTTATGACAGGGTTTGAAGAGTACGCTATGGATCAGTTCCCGGCAAGGGAAAGTTTTAGAAAGCTTAAGGCTTTTAACGAATTCAATGTATTCAATAAGAAGGACAATAACGGGATATATAAAGCAGAAGGACATTTGTCAAAAATAGAATATCCCCTTCAGTATGATATGCTTGAATATGCTGCCGGGAAATTCAAATATCTATATGATACTTATATGATGGGCAAGGAGAATACAGTGTATTTGTCGGTGATACCGGACAAGAATATGTATTTGGCAGAGCCTAACGGTTTTATTTCTTTAGACTATAATGAACTTATAGAGTATTTTACGGAAGAAATGGACTATGCGAAGTATATAGATATAACGGACACTTTATCTTTGGATGATTATTACAAAACTGATACTCACTGGAAGCAGGAATGTCTGGTGGATACAGCAAAGGTTTTAGGGGAAGGTATGGATGCTGATGTGCACAGTGATTATGACATTTGTACATTGGAAGAGCCTTTCTGCGGAGTTTATACCGGTCAGTATACTCTGCCTGTTGAGCCGGATGTTATAAGCTATCTTACAAATGAGACCTTGGAAAAATGTAAAGTCACTATATATGATTCGGGTATGCCTGAGGAAAGCTTTGTTTACGATATGGAAAAAGCTCACAGCAAGGATCCCTATGAAATGTTCTTGTCTGGCACCGTGGCCCTCATGACTTTGGAGAACCCTTACGGTCCTCAAGACAAAGAACTGATAGTGTTCAGGGATTCCTTCGGCAGCAGCCTGGTGCCTCTTCTTGCAGAAGGCTACGGCAAGATAACACTGGTGGATATAAGGTATATTCAAAGCGGTATGCTTGGTTCTTTTATAGAATTTGAAGATCAGGATGTATTGTTTCTGTACAGCACATCCTTGCTGAATTACAGTATGGCTTTAAAATAGAACTTAATAGAATAGAATACAGGAAAGAGACTCGATGGGAGGAAGGTTTATCGCTCCTTTGAGTCTCTTTCTATTGCAACTAATAATTTGAGATGATAAACTAAAATAAGGGGAAAGGGTGATCAGTAGGGCGCTTTTCGCAAGGAGGGCTGGCTATTACTGATAAAATTAAAAAGAGAGATATTATTGTAGATAACAGACTGCACATCAAAGATCTTCCTGATGAAGAAAGACCCAGAGAAAAGCTATTTATGTATGGAGTTTCCATGCTTAGCAATCCGGAGCTTATTGCCCTTATTTTGGGGAGCGGCACCGTTGAACTGTCTGCTTTGGCAGTGGCAGAGAAGCTGATCGCTCTGGACAAAGGAGGCATTTCAAATCTTGCGGTGTGTCAGCCTGAAGAATTCTGTCAGATCAAAGGTATCGGACCTGCAAAAGCTGCTCAGCTGGCAGCTTCCGTAGAACTGGGGAAAAGGATATTTTCCCGTCCCGGAGATAAAAGGGTTCAAGTGAACTGTTCTTCGGATGTGGCCGGACTTTTGATGAAAGAAATGCGGTATTTAAACAAAGAAGTGTTCAAAGTGATACTGCTTAATGTAAAAAATGAGATCATTGCCATAGATGACACGGCTGTGGGAGGACTGAGCAGCGCATATATCCATCCGAGAGAGGTATTTGCCAATGCCATAAAGAAGGGTGCCAATTCTGTCATCCTTGTTCACAACCATCCCAGCGGGAATCCCGAACCCAGTCAAAGTGATATACTGCTCACTCAAAGGCTTGAAGAGGCGGGCAGGATCATAGGAATAAAGGTTTCGGATCATATAGTCATAGGCAATGGCAGGTACAAAAGTATCATGTCGGAATATTTGTAGATACAGTTGGAGTATAAAATGTCGGAAATAATCACAGTGCTGTCGGGAAAAGGCGGAACAGGCAAAACGCTGTTTGCAGTGAATATGGGAGTTCATCTTGCTCTGAAGGGAAATAAGGTCCTTATACTGGATACTGATTTCGCGGCCAGAGGAGTTGATATTGCGCTGGGTTTGGAAAGCAGGGTCATATATGACATGGTGGATGTTCTGAAAGGCGACTGCAGGATAAAACAGGCTCTTGTGGAAAGCAGGAAATACAGCGGATTATTCATACTGGAACCCCCTGCCGTTAAAAAGGGCAGCGGGATATCCCTTATAGAACTGTCTGTTCTTATCGACAGAGTAAAAAACGGTTTCGACTATATCATCATAGATACACCTGCCGGAATGTCCTCTGTGACAGAAGGATTGGCTGCAAAGTCGGATAAGATCCTGCTGATAACGACTCAGGACCCGGTTTCTGTGCGATCAGGGCAAAGCCTGCTGGCTGCTCTGAAAGATAGAGGCATCGAGGATATAGAACTGCTCATAAATAAGGTGAAACTGAAGCTTGCGGATAAAGGATATTTGATGGATGTGGAGGATATCGCTGAAAGTTTCGGTACCGAAGTGTGCGGGGTCATACCGTATGATGAAGCTATGCATGTGGCATATAACAATGGATGTGCGGTTGTGGATATTCAGGACAGCAGAGGCGCTGATCATTTAAACCGAGTTATGCAACGATTTCTCTTGACAGAATAAGTTAATATCTATAAAATTATATTGTTGTAGACATACAACATATGATTAGCAATTTAAAGAAATTATGGAATTATTTACTAAATATTGAAGAAGGAGGTGCGTTGTAATTAATTCGACAATTATTACTGTTATCGTCGCTGTGATTTGTATTTTACTCGGCGTTTTTGTGGGATATATTGTCAGAAAAACTGTTGGTGAAAAAGCTATAGGCAGTGCGGAACAAACTGCTAAAAACTTGATACTTGATGCTGAAAAAAAGGCTGAGACTATAAAGAAAGAAATATCTATCGAAGCTAAAGAAGAAGCTCATAAATTAAGAACTGACATTGACAAAGAAATCAAAGACAGAAGAGCAGAAATGACAAGGCTCGAAAGAAGAGTAATCCAGAAAGAAGAAACTCTTGATAAGAAGCTTGAAAATCTGGAAAAGAAAGAAGAGCAGATAACACATAAGGAAAATAAAATTGCTGCAAAAGAAGAAGAATTAAATAAATTCATCGAAAGGCAGATCGAGGAGCTTGAGAAGATTTCGGGGATGTCCTCGGAAGATGCAAAGGCTTTGCTTCTCTCCAATGTTGAAAAAGAGATCAGATACGAAGCATCCGTATTGATTAAAGATATTGAACAGAAGGCTAAAGAAGAAGGCGAAAAGAGAGCCAGAGAGATCATAACAACTTCCATACAGAGATGTGCAGCAGACCATGTTGCTGAAAGTACAGTTTCTGTGGTGCCTCTTCCTAACGATGAAATGAAGGGAAGGATCATAGGCAGAGAAGGAAGAAATATCCGTGCTATCGAAACAATGACAGGTATAGACCTTATCATCGATGATACACCGGAAGCAGTCATCCTTTCAGGATTCGATCCTGTAAGAAGAGAGATCGCAAGGGTGGCCCTTGAAAAACTCATTCATGACGGACGTATCCACCCGGCAAGAATAGAGGAAATGGTAGACAAGGCTGAGAAAGAGGTCAACCAGATAATCAAGGAAGAAGGGGAACAGGCTACATTCGAAGTGGGCATTCATAACCTTCATCCTGAACTTATAAAACTTCTTGGAAGACTCAAATACAGAACAAGCTACGGTCAGAATGTGCTCAAACATTCTGTAGAAGTGGCTCACCTTGCAGGTCTTATGGCGGCTGAACTGGGGCTTGATGTTAAAACTGCTAAAAGAGCAGGTCTGCTTCATGATATAGGCAAGGCTGTGGACCACGAGGTTGAGGGGACACATGTAGAGATCGGTATAGATCTTCTCAGAAAATACAAAGAGCACGAAGCGGTCATCGACGGAATGGCTTCACATCATGGTGATTATGAACCAAAGAGTCTGGAAGCTGTCCTCGTAACAGCGGCAGATGCGTTGTCTGCAGCAAGACCGGGTGCAAGAAGAGAAACACTGGAGACTTACATAAAGAGACTCCAGAAACTTGAAGAAATTGCTAATACTACAGAAGGCGTTGAAAAATCCTATGCTATTCAGGCGGGAAGAGAGATCAGAATCATCGCTAAACCTGATGAGGTTTCTGATGAAGAAATCGTATTCCTCGCAAGAGAGATCAGCAAGAAGGTTGAGAGCGAGCTGGAATATCCGGGCCAGATAAAGGTCAACGTGATAAGAGAAACCAGAGCGATCGAATACGCAAAATAGTTTTTAATAAGACTGACAGGGACGCGCCGGAAGCGGTGCGTCCTATTGTTTGACTTGAAATGGGTGATTAAATGTTAGTATATTTGGACAACAGTGCAACCACAAGACCTTATGATGAAGTGATAAGTGAGATGTCCCATGTCATGAGCAGCAGCTACGGTAATCCATCTTCTCTGCACAGAATGGGTTTTGATGCGGAGAAAATAGTAAAGGCAGCAAGGCTGAAAGTATCAGATGCTTTATGGGCACATTCCGGAGATGTGTATTTTACCGGCGGAGGTACTGAAGGGGACAATATTGCCATTCTCGGCGGAGCAAGAGCTTTAAAGAGAAAAGGAAGGAAGATCATAACCAGCAAGATAGAGCATCCTGCGGTACTGGAAACTTTTAAAGCACTGGAACAGGAAGGATTCCAAACTGTGTATCTTGATGTAGACGATCACGGAGTCATAAATCTTGATCAGTTTAAATCAGAGCTGGATGAACAGACTGTATTGGTTTCATTGATGCATGTAAACAATGAGCTTGGCGCCATACAGCCTGTAGAAGAAGTGGGAAAGCTCATAAGGAATATGGGAAAGGTATATTTCCACATAGACGCCGTTCAGTCCTTTGGAAAACTTGACATGAGGAGTGCTGTATCGGCAGCGGATCTGGTTACTGTTTCCGGACACAAGATCCATGGGCCGAAAGGTATCGGGGCGTTATATATAAAACACGGCACTGTGATAAAATCTCCGGTCACCGGAGGAGGTCAGGAAAAGAATATCCGCCCGGGTACAGAGAATGTGCCGGGGATCGCAGGATTTGGTATAGCGGCCGAACTGGCATATAAGGATTTTGATAATAAGATAGCTCATATGAGAAAGGTAAGAACACACCTTCTTGAAGGAATAAAAGCTGAGATCGAAGATATAAGGATAAACAGCTTTGAAGATGAAAGAAGTGCGGCAAGCGTTCTAAACATCAGTTTTCCGGGAGTAAGAGGAGAAGTCCTTCTTCATATGCTGGAACAGAAAGAAATATATGTTTCTACAGGTTCTGCGTGCTCTTCAAATAAGAAGGGACAAAGCCATGTGCTGAAAGCTATAGGGCTTAAAGACGAAGAGATAGAAGGAGCTATCAGATTCAGTTTCTCTCAGTTCAATACCGTTGAAGAAATGGACTATGTGCTGGAAGAACTCAAAAAAGCTGTTAAGTCTATAAGAAAAGTTACGAGAAGATAGTGTTGGAAGTAATTTGAAAAAGGAGAATCCATGGATAAAGTCTTAATGATAAAATACGGGGAGATCGCTCTTAAAGGTATGAATAAACCATATTTTGAAAGAGTTCTCATGGAAAGGATAAGAAAAGCTGTAAAAGGCTATCCCGAAGCTTCTGTATGGAGATATGAAGGCGTAGTTTTTGCAAGAACCGCGGACCAGAGCAAGCTGAGTGAAATGGCAGTAGAGATATCAAAGGTTTTTGGTGTCGCTACAGTTAGCATAGCTGCAGAGGTAGAGTCTGATCCTGAAACTATCTTCAGAGATGCGGCAGAGTATATGAAAGAAATAAGGAAAGAACAGAAGATATATACTTTTAAAGTGGAGGCTAAAAGAAGCAATAAGCAGTTTCCAATAATTTCTCCTGAAATTGCAAGAAAAGCAGGGGGAAGCATACTTAAAGCCTGCAACGATGATCCGGAATATCCTTTAAGAGTAAACGTTCATGAACCTGACTGCATGCTTTTTGTGGATGTAAGAAGAGATAAAACATATATTTATCACGACAAGCTTGCGGGATTCGGCGGTCTGCCTTTGGGCACCAACGGAAAAGGTTTGGTTCTTCTTTCCGGAGGTATAGACAGTCCTGTTGCATCATGGATGATGGCGAAAAGAGGAATGAATATAGAAGCCATCCATTTCCATTCCTATCCGTTTACAAGTGACAGAGCAAAGGAAAAAGTGCTTGATCTGGCGAAGATCCTTTCAGGATACTGCGGAAGGATAAAGGTGCACTGTGTGAACCTTCTTGAGATCCAGCAGGCCATAAATGAAAACTGCCCTGAAGAACAGATGACTATACTCTCAAGACGTTTTATGATGAAGATCGCAGAAAGACTTGCACAGGAAGTCAAAGCAGATGTACTTATAACCGGGGAGACCATAGGTCAGGTTGCCAGCCAGACTGTTCAGGGACTTGTAGTAACTGATAATGCGGTTCAGCTTCCGGTGATGAGGCCTCTCATAGCGATGGATAAGGTGGATATTATGGAGATAGCACAGAAGATAGGCACTTTTGAAACATCTATCCAGCCTTTCGAAGACTGCTGTACGGTATTCCTGCCTAAGCATCCGTTAACTAAGCCTAAGCTGGAAACAATACTCGATTCAGAAAAACACCTTGAGGTGGAACAGCTTATAGAAAATGCTCTTGCAGGTATGGAGAACTACACTGTTAATCCTTGATCGTCAAAAATAGAAGAATATCGACAAACTCTCCTAAAGACAGGGGAAAGAGAATAAGATTATAATAATACAGAGGCATAGCCTCTGTATTTTTGTTATATGGAAGTGATCGAAAGGAGGGATGTTCCTATGGGGACAGTTTTTGATTTTGCCGGGAATGTTCTGTTTGTAAAGATAGATGGAGAACTGGATCATCACGTAACAGACGGCTTAAGAGAAAGTGTTGACCGGACATTTGAGAATAAGAATATGCGTCATATAGTATTCGACTTTTCTGAGGTAACATTGATGGACAGCTCGGGAATAGGGTTTATTATGGGAAGATTTAAAAAGACGGATGAAATAGGCGGCAAGACGCTTTTGGTGGGGACAAATCCCTATGTGACCAAAATTTTAAATATGGCAGGAGTTTTTTCTATAGTTAA
>JAFXHN010000036.1 GCA_017536365.1 Bacillota bacterium
ACTCAAAGTATATCAGGATTACGATGGATTGGTGCTGAAATACAAGATCCCTGAAGATAAGTATAAATCAGTTAAAGACACAGCATATACAAAGAATTCAGATCTTGAAAGCACGGCCTATGTTTATGTTGTTGTAAAAGATTCTATATTAAACAGCCAGGATTATTTAGATGTAAGCGAAGCTGACTGGTACACAGACTCTGTAGATTTCGTGAATGATCAGAAGATCATGAGCGGAGTAGGAAACGATTTGTTTGCACCTGACAGCACATGTACTCGTGCCATGATGGCGACTATCCTTTGGAAGATGCATGGATCAGAGGCACCGACAATACATTCTCCGTTCAGTGATCTTACAGCTGACTGGTACAAAAACGCTGTTATATGGGCGGCTGAAAACGGAATAGCAAACGGCGTCAGCGATAAAGGATTTGCACCGGAGCTCAATGTTACAAGAGAACAGTTTGCAGCATTCCTTTACAGATATGCTCAGTTTAAGGAAGGCATCCTTGATCCTGAAGGAACTGAAGCAGTATTCACACCGGCTCATATGGAATTTGAAGTGAATGATGTAGATCTTGCAGGATTTAAGGACAGCGCAGAGGTATCCGATTATGCAATGGATGCTGTAAAATGGGCTGTAGAACAGGGTATCATCTCAGGTACACCTGAAGGAAATATAGATCCTAAGGGCACTGCAACAAGAGCAGAGATCGCTACAATGATAGCAAGATATTTATAATCAACACAGTATTTATGAGAGCAGGCTTATGTCCGCTCTCGTTTATTATATACCGTAAAAACCGCCTTGACATTCGCCATGTTTTGTTGTAAACTGGTATAGCTGAATGAAGGCACTATGGAGAAGTACTCAAGTGGCTGAAGAGGACGGTTTGCTAAACCGTTAGGCTGGGTTAACTGGTGCGAGGGTTCGAATCCCTCCTTCTCCGCCACAAAAACACGTGTGAAAACACGTGTTTTTTTATGTAAAATACTCATATTATGATGCGTTGACTGAGTCATTTAGTTATGATAAAATATTTATCTACGGACGAAAAGTAATCAAATTATCAATAAAACAGCTGGTTACAGTAGAAAATATAACAATAACTTTTCAGAAAGGGATAATAACATGAAACAGATGACAAGTGAAAAATTAAGAGAATTATACTTAAAATTCTTTGAAAGCAAAGGCCATAAAATAATCCCGTCAGCATCACTGATCCCGGAAAACGATCCTACAGTATTATTCACAACTGCAGGTATGCATCCGCTGGTTCCATATCTTCTCGGTGAAAAGCACCCTGAAGGAACACGTCTTACAGACGTACAGAAATGCGTTCGTACAGGCGATATCGATGAAGTAGGCGACCTTTCCCACTGCACATTCTTCGAAATGCTGGGCAACTGGTCATTAGGAGATTATTTTAAAGAAGAAATGATCCCATGGAGCTACGAGTTCCTCACAAGCGAAGAATATCTGGGGATCCCTTCAGATCAGCTGGCTGTATCAGTATTTGAAGGGGATGCAGATGCTCCAAGAGACGAAGAATCAGCACAGCTTTGGATCAAATGCGGCATCAAACCGGAAAACGTATACTACCTTCCAAAGAAACATAACTGGTGGGGACCTGCAGGTCTCACAGGACCATGCGGACCTGATACAGAAATGTTCATTATCAGAAAAGAAAAATGCAGCCCTGAATGTTCTCCTGCATGCGACTGCGGAGCATTCCTTGAAATCTGGAATGACGTATTCATGGCTTACAATAAAGTTGGAGAAGGACAGTTTGAACCTCTCGAACAGAAGAATGTAGATACAGGTATGGGTCTTGAAAGAGTTCTGTGCATCATGAACGGAAAAGAAAGCGTTTATGATACAGACGTATTTGAAGATGCTATCGCAGTTATCGAAAAGCTCACAGGAAAAGGATTCAAAGACGATCCAGAAACAACAAGAGCATTCAGGATCATCCTCGACCACGTAAGAACAGCTACATTTATGATCGGCGACAGAAAGGGCATCACACCTTCAAACGTTGACCAGGGTTACGTTCTCAGAAGAATAATCAGAAGAGCTGTAAGATACGGAAGAAATATAGAACTTCCTACAGGAACTCTCAAAGACATAGCAGAAGCATTCATCAATAAGTACAAGGATGCATACCCTGAACTTTTAGACAATGCAGATAGAATCAAAGAAGAGCTTCTTAAAGAAGAAAACAAATTCCAGAAGACACTTCAGACCGGTCTTAAGGAATTCGAAAAAGTTGCAGCTAAGGTAACAGACGGAATGATCGACGGCATCACAGTATTCCATCTTTACGACACATATGGATTCCCTCTTGAGATCACAGAGGAAATGGCTAACGAAAAAGGCCTCAAGATCGACAAAGAAGGTTACGAAAAAGCATTTGCTGAACACCAGAGCAAGAGTAAGGCAGGAGCTGAAGGCAAGTTTGCTGCAGGTCTGGCTGACAATCAGGCAGAAACAGTTAAGCTTCATACAGCTACACATCTTCTCCAGGCAGCTCTCCAGAAGGTATTGTGCGATGACAATATCCAGCAGAGAGGCTCCAACATCACTGCTGAAAGACTTAGATTTGACTTCTCATTCCCACGCCCAATGACTAAGGACGAAGTTAAGGAAGTTGAAGCTCTCGTAAACGAAGTTATCCAGCAGGATCTCCCTGTAATTATGGAAGAAATGCCTCTCTCAGAAGCAAACGAAAGAGGATTCTTCGGAATATTCGACAGCAAATACGGCGAAAGAGTAAAGACATACTCTATCGGAGATTTCTCAAGAGAGATCTGCGGAGGACCGCATGCTGAGCATACAGGAGAATTAGGAACATTCGTTATCAAGAAAGAACAGTCTTCAAGTTCCGGCGTAAGAAGAATCAAAGCTGTCTTAGTGCCAAACGAAAAATAAATCAAGCATAAGCCTGTCCTTGGGACAGGCTTATTTTTAGATATCGAGCCGAATTATCAGAATGGAGAATGATATGAACAGATTGACTGTAAAAGATCATTTGGGATACAGTATAGGATCTATAGGAGATTCGCTGGTATATACTTTTATAGGGTCGTTTTTGATGTTCTTCCTGACCACTGTAGCAGGGATAGAGCCTGCGGCAGCAGGGGTGATCACTGCTGTAGGAGCGGTCTGGAACGCTGTATTTAAACCTGTGATAGGATATCTTTCCGACAAGGTATTTACCCGCATGGGCAGAAGAAGACCTCTCATAGTAGGATTTTCCTTTCCTTTAGCGCTGTCTATATTTTTACTGTTTACAGATCTGCCTCTTCACGGAGCAATGAAGGCCATCTATTACGGCCTTATGACCATAATGTTCTGGACAAGCTATACCGGGTATTATGTGCCTTACTGTGCATTGGGGGCGGAATACACCAATGATTACGACGACAGGACGAAACTTAGGCTTTTTGCGGCAGTGTTTAATATTATAGGTACCATATTCAGCATGGCCCTGCCTACTGTGATGGTAGATATTTTGATGAACAGAGGAATGAGCCTTGACGGAGCATGGTCTGTTGTAGGGCTTGTTATGGGTGTTGTAGCAACGACGTCTATAATAATAACTTTCTTCGCATCAAAGAAAAAAGATCCTCCTGTTTCAAAACCTAAGGAGCTGGAAGCAGAGAAACTGGATATAAAGAGTCTGTTCATAGAGTATTTAGCTATAGCAAGGCTGAAGCCGGCACTGTATTTGATAATAATAAGCATTGCATCTCTGATATGCTCAACATTGATACTTTCTAATATAGTGTATTTCTTTACATATAATTTGGAATTTGAAGCCGGAGAAATATCGGCATTTCTGGTGACTCGTTCTCTCTTCGGTCTGGTTCTTGTACCTATACTGGGCAAGACTGTAAAGCTGCTGGACAAAAGAGGTGCAGTTATCTTCTATTATCTCCTCGGAGCAGCAGGAATGATAATAATGGACGTGCTGAGTATATGGAATATGACGACAGCTGTTATTTATATGTTGGTGGCAGCGGTATGCACTACTATTTACTGGGATATAGTTCCATCGTTTTACTATGATCTTTGTGATTATGACAAGGCTAAAAACTGCAAGGACAGGCAGGGAATGATAATTTCCTTCCAAGGTTTAGTTCAGGCTATTGCTTCAGGTATGGGAACTTTGATATTGGGATTCATACTTCAGCTGTGCGGATTTAACGGGGAAGCGGCAGTCCAGAGCGAACACACAATGGTTTGGATACAGCATACCGCAACTGTTATACCGGTGCTGATGCTGATGCTGGCAGCTTTTATGGTGTACAAATATCCTATCAGCAGAAAGATGCATGCACAGCTGCTGGAAGAGATAGCAAAGCACGAAGCTGCACAAAAATAAGTTTAAAATGAATACGGTTTAGAGAAAGCTGTTTTACTCAGCTTTCTTTTTTGCACTTTTTTGGAGGAAAAGAAATATGCTGTTAACAGGGTAAAACCAACATGAGTATATTGGAGGGGTATTATGTACAGAACTGTTATAATCGGAGGTGGCTGGGCCGGCTGCAGTGCGGCCATAAGTGCGAAAAAGGCCGGATCTGAGGTGGTGATCCTTGAGAAAACAGATATGCTGCTGGGTCTTGGAAATGTGGGCGGTATAATGAGAAACAACGGCAGGTTTACCGCAGCGGAAGAAAATATTGCTCTTGGAGCTTCGGAAGTATTTGAACTTACAGACAGCTTATCAAGACATGTGAACATAGATTTCCCAGGTCACAAACATGCTAGCCTTTACGATGTAACAAAGATCGAGGGTCATATGAGAAGACTCCTGAAGGATATGGGGATAGAAGTGATGCTCATGAGCAGAGCTGTTGATGTTGAGATGTCAGGCAGGAGCATTGAGAAGATACTTTTGGCAGATGGAAGAGAAGTGGAAGGGGATGTTTTCATGGAAGGGACCGGGTCTACAGGCCCTATGGGAAACTGCCTTGAATACGGCAATGGATGTTCCATGTGCATATTAAGATGTCCTGCCTTTGGACCGAGAGTGAGCATTTCCCAGAGAGCCGGTGTTCCGGATATCATGGGGCGAAGAAAAGACGGCGGTTTTGGGGCTTTCAGCGGATCCTGCAAGCTGGATAAAAACTCTTTGAGTCGAGAGGTCAGGGAAGATCTTGAACGGGATGGAGTGAAGATAGTGCCTCTCCCTCTGGAATGTATAAACCGAGGCAAACTTGATATGAAAGTGTGCCAGCAGTATGCGCTTGATGAGTTTGCAGAAAACATCGTGCTTTTAGATACAGGTCATGCAAAGCTAATGACTCCTTTCTTCCCGCTGGAACAGCTTAGGATGGTAAAAGGCTTTGAAAATGCCAAGTATGTGGATCCTTATGCGGGAGGCAAGGGCAACTCCATAAGGTATTTATCCGTAGCAGAAAGAAACAACTCTATGAAAGTAAAGAATGTGGATAACCTTCTCTGCGCCGGAGAGAAGTCGGGTCTGTTTGTAGGGCATACGGAAGCCATAACTACAGGATCTCTTGCAGGGCATAACTGCGCTAGACATTTAAAAGGATTGAAACCTTTAGAACTTCCGGTAAATTTGGCCGCCGGTGATCTGATCTCATATGCAAATGAGAAGATAAAGACCGAGGAGGGAATGAAGACCAGATACACCTTTGCAGGAGCGGAATTCTTTGAAAGGATGATAGAAAAAGGGCTCTATACAACAAGCAAATCGGATATAAGAAAAAGAGTGGAACGAATGGATCTTTTGGGTATCTATGATCAGAAAATAATATAAATAAATCATAAATTTTTATAGACTTTGCCCGCTTACGGAATTAAAATATAATTTAGGGCCAATCAGCCTTAAATTTTAACACTGATTTTATATAAGACTACATAGAAAAGGAAGTATAATACATATGAATCTTGATGACGTAAGCATGATAGTACAGTTTTTTGGCGGTTTGGGAATGTTCCTGTACGGAATGAAAATGATGTCTGCAGGTATGCAGAAATTTGCAGGCGACAGGATGCAGCACATGATGGGAGTGCTGACGAACCGCAGGTTTATGGGAGTTCTTGTAGGCGGGTTCATAACCATGATAATACAGAGTTCAGGGGCAACCAGCGTTATGGCCATAGGTATGGTAAATGCGGGTATCATGAACCTGACACAATCTGTAGGTGTAATAATGGGTGCCAATGTAGGTACCACTGCGACGGCATGGATCGTATCCGCTACTCAGCTTGGGGATACGTTTGCTGTAATGAAACCTTCATTTTTTGCACCTATACTTATTGGTATAGGGGCAATTCTGGTAATGTTCGGAAAGAGCCATAAGAAGAACATTACGGGAGAACTGCTCATTGCTATAGGCATACTTTTTGTTGGACTGACATGGATGTCAGATGCGGTAAAACCTTATCAAGATTCTGAAATATTTGTAAAAGCCATAACAATGCTTGGCGCAAATCCGTTCCTTGGTATTATGGTGGGATTTGTAGTTACATTCCTCATGCAGAGTTCTTCTGCATCTATCGGGGTGCTTCAGTCATTGGCAATGAACGGCATGATAACTGCAAACATTGCTGTATATATTTGTCTGGGAGCCTGCATAGGTTCATGTACTACTGCACTTATATCCAGTATAGGATCCACTAAAAACGGCAAGAGAGTTGCTGTTATAAATCTGCTGTTTAACTGTATTGGGGTAGTGATTTTCGGTACTATCATGTCTATAGTGTTTATGGCTGTGCCAAGCCTGCCTTGGATGACAGTTGATGCAGTAAAGATAGCTATTTTCCACTCATCATTTAAAATAATCAATACTGTATTCCTGTTCCCTATGGGTAATATACTGGTTAAACTGGCTTGCAAAATCGTTAAGGACAAACCTGAGGGTGAATATGAAGAAGAAGATGAACTTGTACTTCACCTAGATGATAGAATACTCAAATCACCGTCTTTTGCTATTGAAATGGTAACAAAAGAAATTGCGGAAATGGGAAGATTGGCAGGTTCAAATCTCAGAGCGGCAATGAATGCTCTTATCTTCAATGATTATGATGATCTGGATGATATTTTCATGCTGGAAAAGAAGATAAACAGGTATCAGAAGCAGTTGACTGCTTATATGGTAAAAATTAATGGTCTGGAGTTAAATGATAATCAGAATACA
>JAFXHN010000037.1 GCA_017536365.1 Bacillota bacterium
ATGTAAAAACAGAGAAGAAGCTGTCAGATCAACGAAGATGGAGGTGAGATAGTACATATGCAGGCAGATAACAAGATGGTCATAGAGTTTGATGCTGTATCTGAGAATGAATCCTTTGCAAGAGCGGCAGTGGCATCGTTTATTGCTCCTTTGGATCCCACTATAGAGGAATTAACGGAAATAAAGACTGCTTTATCCGAAGCTGTAACAAATTCTGTGATCCATGGTTATGAAGGAAGAGCAGGTGTGATAAAAGTAGGCTGTTCTTATTTGGGCGGAATGGTGGAGATTTGTGTGGAGGATTTCGGCGCAGGTATAGAAAATGTGGAGAAAGCAAAGGAACCTTTGTTCACTTCGAAGCCGGAACAGGAAAGATCGGGTATGGGATTTACCGTAATGGAGATATTTATGGACAAGCTTACTGTAGAATCAGTTAAAGGAGAAGGAACAAAAGTTATTATGGCAAAGCAGCTGGGCAGGTGATCTGAGTGCATGAAAAGGAAGAACAGTACCGTCTGCTCAGAGAAGCTGCTAAAGGCAGTGAGGAAGCCAGAGAGACACTTGTCAAAAATAATCTTGGACTGGTAAAAAGCATTGCTTACAGATTTACCGGATATGGATATGAATGGGAAGATCTTATTCAGGTGGGCTGTATAGGATTGATAAAAGCCATAGAAAGATTCGACACCTCCTTCGAAGTAATGTTCTCCACCTATGCAATGCCTTTGATCCTGGGAGAGATAAAAAGATATATCAGGGATGACGGAAGGATCAAGGTTTCAAGAGAAGTTAAAACAGGAATCATAAAGCTCAGAAACTCCAGAGAGCGGTTGACGAAAGCTCTGGGACGGTCTCCTAAGTTAAGTGAGATTTGTGAAGATATGGAAATGGAACGGGATACAGTTCTTACCCTTATGGAAACAGAGAGGAGCATGTACAATATAGGAAGCCTTGACGATCCGGACAGCTATGACAAGGAAGAGAGAGATAGAAAAAATATCTGTGGAGAGGAGGATCAGATCGACAGTATAATGCTGAAAAGCATTATAGAAGAGCTGCCTCCAAGAGAGAGACAGATAATAATACTCCGATATTATAAAGATATGACTCAGGCAGAAATAGCCGGTATCCTGGGGATATCCCAGGTGCATGTTTCCAGACTTGAGAAAAAGACACTATCTAAAATCGGAGAATCTTTCGGAATGTATTAGCTGAAAGAAAAAATGTTGTCAATTTCCGCATTTACTCTCAAAAACGGGAAATAATAACAAGGATCGGAGGGCAGTATGAAGAAAAGTAAAAATGAAAAAGATGCTAAAAAAAGATATGAAAAATATGTGTCGGGATTCACACCGAGCAGCAGATCCGTATCCAACGGCATAAAGGCTTTTGCGGTTGGCGGGGCTTTATGCACAGCTGCTTTTCTTATCCAGGTTTTTATTCAGCAGAGCTTTGGTTTGGAGAACAAGGAGGCAGGAAGGATAGTCACTGTAGGTCTTATTTTTACTGCACAGCTTCTTACAGGATTGGGTTTATATGCGCCTTTAGCTAAATTTGCCGGGGCCGGAGTTATAGTACCGATCACGGGATTCGCCAATTCTATGGTGGCAACGGCAATGGAATTTAAAAGTGAAGGCCCCGTTCTGGGAGTGGGCTCTAAACTGTTTCAGCTTGCGGGACCCGTAATAGTGTGCGGTATTTCTGTTTCAGTAATAATTGGCCTGGTTTATTATGTAATGGGAATGTTTGGGCTTACGTTGCCTTGGATATAGAGGGGAGGTTTTAGCTTTATGGCTGACAATAAACTTGGAAGGCAGACTGTAACGTTTAAGAAATTTCCACAGATATATATGGCTTTTTCTACAGCGGGTAAAAAAGAAGGGCAGGGACCTCTCAAAAACTGGTTCGATTCGGTTTTAGAGGACGATAAGATAGGCCAAAGGACCTGGGAAGAGGCAGAAACTAAAATGCTTAAAGATACAGTTGTGGGAGCTGTAAGGAAAGCAGAGATTGATAAGCATGAAATAGATGTCATATTCAGCGGGGATCTTATAAATCAGCTGATGTCTTCCAGCTATGCTGTAAGAGAAATGGGGATCCCTTTTCTCGGATTGTATGGAGCCTGTTCAACAATGAGCGAATCCCTTATAATGGCGGGAGCTTTTGTAAACGCAGGATATTCTAAATATGCTGCGGCTGCAGCTTCGAGTCATTTTTGCACAGCAGAAAGGCAGTTTCGTATGCCTCTGGCCCACGGGAACCAGAAACCGCCTTCAGCACAGCTTACAGTCACCGGATGCGGCTGTGCCCTGCTGCGGGAGTCAGAAGGAGCAGCAGGCTGCTGTGAGGGAAAACCTGTATACGTTACCGGAGGAACTATAGGCAAGATCGTTGATAAAGGTATAAATGATACTAATATGATGGGGGCGGCTATGGCTCCCGCTGCAGTGGATACTATAGAAACACATTTTATAGAGACCGGAAGAGGACCTGAATATTACGACATGATATTCACCGGAGATCTTGGGAAAATAGGCAAAGACATTGTCAAAGATATGCTTGGGAAAAAAGGCTTTGATATGACAAAGAATTATGAGGACTGCGGGTGTATGATCTATGGGGAGGATCAGGATGCTCATTCGGGAGGAAGCGGCTGTGGCTGCTCCGGATCGGTGCTGTGCGGATATATTTTCAAAAATATGAAAAGCGGTGACTTGAAAAATGTTCTCGTTGTATCTACAGGAGCATTGCTTTCCACCATAAGCACCCAGCAGGGCGAAAGCATACCGGGTATAGCTCATGCCGTTGCCATATCAACTGAAAAGGAGAGGTTTTGATGGATTGGATGGAGATACTTAAGGTATTTGCTGTTGGTGGTATCATCTGCCTTATTGGACAGTTGCTAATAGACTATACTAAACTTACACCTGCCAGGATACTGGTGATCTTTGTTACGGCAGGAGCAGTGCTTACGGCACTGGGGTTATATGAGCCTTTGGTAACATTCGGAAAGTCGGGAGCTACAGTTCCTTTGCCGGGATTCGGATATAATCTGGCAAAAGGAGCAATGAATGCAGTTCAGACAGACGGGCTGATGGGGGCGTTGACAGGAGGGATAAAAGAGACGGCGGCGGGAATAACCGCAGCGATATTTTTTGGATATGTGATAGCTCTGATATTCGATCCTAAACCTAAGTCCTAAATTAAAAGGGATATTCTCCGGCTGAGAATATCCCTTTGCTGTTTAAACACTTTATTTTAGATTATCAGGATTTAAGCATTCCAGTTCAGGAAGAACGAAGAGACCGTCTTTTCTTATAAGAACATCATCGAACCATATTTCTCCGCCTCCGTATTCAGGTCTTTGTATCATGACAAGATCCCAGTGGACAGCTGAACTGTTTCCGTTAGGCGCTTCTTCATAAGCCATTCCCGGAGTCAGATGGAAGCTTCCGGTGATCTTTTCGTCGAAAAGGGTGTCTTTCATAGGTTCCAGTACATAAGGATTGACTCCTATAGCAAACTCTCCGAAATAACGTGCGCCTTCATCGGTATCCAGAAGGGCGTTGATCCTTTCGTTGCTGTTTGCTGTAGCTTTGATTATTTTTCCGTCTTTTATTTCAAATACGATATTTTCATAAGTGAAACCCTGCTCCTCGGAAGGCGTGTTATATGAAATGATACCGTTTACGGAATCCTTTACAGGTGCTGTG
>JAFXHN010000038.1 GCA_017536365.1 Bacillota bacterium
GTTGGTGAGGCATTCAATGTCAATGTACCGGAAACGGTAATGGAATCCGCCACAGTGATAGGATTCATAATGGTGAGATAATCTGCAGTTATGGAATCCAGTGAGCCGGTGCCCTTGCAATCATGCATGGTCAGACTGCCGACTTTCAAATCTCCAATAAGTTTGTGACCGTTGAGGCAGAGGGTGCCTTGGTATGTTTTGTTCTCATCAATTTCGATGTCACCAATCAGGTATGCGAAATCGTCAGCATCCATCTGAGCCAGTTCTGCTTCGGTGGAGATGTATTTTGTGGTTTCGATATGTTTATGTTCAACTGCTACTGTGATTGTTGTTGTAAAAGGTTCTGAAGCAAAGTCAGTATATTGTGCATCGTTCCAGTTCTCCGCCTGTACAGAAATGGTATAAACGCCTTCTGCCAAACCTTCAGGGATAGTTACTGTGCTGCTTGTTGCGTTGCTATCCTTATTGATACTGCCGTAGGCCGCAGCATTGCCTGCCTCGTCAATCAGAGCAACAGTCACGTCAGTATATCCGGCGCCTGCAAAACTGTTCAACGTCTTATGACTTACGTTCAGCGTGTCGCCTGGAGCAACGAGATCAGCATCAATCGAAGCACCGTCGGAAAAGTCATTGCCATCCAGCAGAGTCACTTTCCAGATCTTGTTGTTGACGTTATCCACAAAATCAAAGTCCTTATGGGCACTGTTGTCCGCTGCTGAAGTGAAAGCGACCTTGGAAGGGTCCAGATTGAAGGCCGGGCGGACTGACGAGGTCATAGCTTCGCTCTGACCACTCAGCGCATCCTCTTCGGTAAAATCGATCTCGAAGTTGGGTATCACTTCTACGCTACCTCCGTGATACTGACATATAACGCCCAGTGTTTCCTTTCCGGTATCCCGATGTGGATAATAGCCCGCATAGGAGCGCAACCATGTGCGCGTCCACATAAGGTCAGTGGTACCCTCGGTCTTCCAATCGTCACCGATTCGGTCTTCCCAGACTTCTTCGTCATATGTGCTGCCGCCGAAGCCGTATTTCTCTGCCTCAGCTTCCTCCGCAGACATCAGAAAGACCTTGTCGTTATCAAGAATGTTGGCGTAAGGAAAACAGGCGTTAGTCTCATGCCGGTTCACTGCCCACAAAAAAGTGCTTGTTGCGATATATCCTCTGTCGCTTTTGGTCGTAGGCAGGATTGCGGCCAGTTCCGCCGCACTGAAAGCAGGCTCTACCTTGTCATAAAGCTGGCCATTACGTCCCTTATAGGCACCGTCCGTCACGCCGGCGAAGTCTGTCAGCCAGTTATACACATCGCTGAAACGGTACATGGTGTTGTAGCCGTAAGTTTCGTAGAAGTCCAACGCTCCATCTGCCCCGCTAAAACCGTCGGCAACGTCGAACAGGTTATTCAGTCCGGCAAGACCCTTTTCAAAGCTCTCTCCAGTCACATCACCGGTCTGTTCAAAGTATATTCCCATATAGCTCGAAGACAGGATGCGTTCAGACAAAAGAAAAAGGCCATTGTCATTATCCGTGTTGCTGTCATTATCCATATTTGTTTTATCGTCCAGTACACGCCATTTCAGTGGGCGCGGAGCATTCTGACCGGAGTTCTGCCAATTACCATAGTAAATGTAGTCGTAGGTGTTGGTAGCTTCATCCCAGCCTTTGATACCGTTCACACCGACATTAATGGCGGGATACTTGGAATCCGCAGGTTCCGCGGAGGGCTCTGCCGTTGCCATAGCCGTGGTAGGCATCATGGTACATAGCATGCATAGGCATAACAGAATGCTCAAAACTTTCTTCTTCATTTCAGTAATCTCCTTCTAGTTTTTCCTTATTCTCTTGCAAGGCAAGACTTATTTCATTATAATGAAATGATAAGTCGTCCCTCGAGGGACGAGTCAAGACATTTCAACAATATATTGTATATATTTTAGGTGACTGTAATGAGAAAACACAATGAAGAACTCTTTCAAATAGGAGAAGTTACAAAGATACTTGGGGTTACCCGTAAGGCAATCCTTGGATTCGAGGATATGGGTCTTCTGACTCCTGCGGCAAAGGACAAGGATAGCGGATACCGCTATTACTCTGCAGACAACATGACTCAAATCCGCGCCATTCGTTCTTTGCAGGTTCTTGGACTTTCATTGAATGAAGTAAAGGAGTATTATTACGATACTGAAAACATGGACAAGCATCTGCAACGGCTTTATAAGTTGAGGGAGACTTTGGACAAAAACATACAGATGCTCCAGGTACGCTCCGCAAAATCCGGCGACCTGACTGTTCACAAAACTGTGCTGCCACATCAGGTTTGTTTCTGCCGACATTATCAATGCAAAGATACTGCCGATGCAGCCAACAAACTACGTGATACCTATATTGCTGCTGCACGAACAAGAAAAATGTCCATGATTGGACGTATGTTCACTATGCGATTGACACAAAGTTCAAAAGAGTTAAATCTGTTATGCTGTATCCCGGTAGACCCTAGTTTTGACGGTCCTGAACGTATGGATTTTGTAGAAACACCTGCACTTTGCATTTATTACCGTGGTCCATATGAGGGAATAGTAACCGCTACACAGGCTATAGATGAATATGTAAAAAACAATGGAATTGAAACAACGGGACCGTTCCGCTCTGTTTATCTGGAAGGACCACCTAACCGTGGAGAGAACAGTGCAGATTACATTACACAGGTTGCTGTACCAATAAATGTGTAAAGCATCAAGTACAATTCCTGTTGTATAAATTCAAATTTATACTTTTTAGACATGAAAAAACTGACCTCCATTAAGTTGAATTTTTAGGTTCAACTTTTGGGGGTCAGTATAACTCTCCCATCTTTTTTATTTTTCGTCTTAAGTTTTCAGTTTATATATCTTCCGATCGAACAAGAGATTTGGCCAGTTCTGAGTCTATGACCATCACATCCGCCATATTTCCTCTAAGCGCCGCTCTTAACGTGCAGGTCTTCTGCCTGCCGGAAGCCACTATAAGTTTTCTCGGTATCTTGCGATAGGTATCCATATCTATAGCCAAAGTCCTGTGGATCAGGTCACTTTCGCACTCCTGACCGTTTTCATCAAAAAACCTCAGCATAATATCTCCATAAACGCCTTTTCTGGCTAAGTCTTCATACTCTCCGTGATTCAAATAAGGCAGTCGAGATAGAGGCGATGCCGGTTCCGGATAGAAAGAACCAATGCCGCTGACAGAAAAAGTGATTTTTTTGAACAGATCCACCACTTCTTTTATATCCTTCTGTTTCAGCAAAGCATTTAATGCCTCCGCATCATCCTGAAGTCCTGTAGGCACCAGCGTATAACTCTTTCCGCCGAAAGCCATCGCGATCCTGCGAACCAGGCTTTTGACCTCCAGCTTGCTGTCGCAGCTTGTAATACTGCCGTGAAGCGTAACAAAGGTAGACTCAGTTTTCTGACAGGGATTCAGATACTGGATCAGATAATACATCGTCCCTCCCCAGGCGATGCCAAGGATATCTTCAGGACGGATCACCCTCTGCACATAACGGGCCCCTTCCAGCGCCACCGCTTTCTTTACAGCTTCTTCCGTCGGTTCAACACCGACAACAGGAACTATGATCGCTTCCTCCAAGCCGTAGCGTTCTTTGATCTCTCGCTCAAGCTCCAGACACTCCATATAAGGTTCCGGGATTACATAGGAAACCACCCCTTCTTCTTTTGCTCTTTTCAGAAGACGGGAAACAGTAGGAACGGAAATATTCAGGTGTTCTGCAATTTCCCTCTGAGACTTTCCTTCCTGATAATATAAATTAGCTGCTCGGAGAACAATGCATAGGGACTGGTTATATACTTCGCCTTTCATAGGGAGAATCTTCCTCTCTTTGTAAAAACAACAAACAATACCTAGATGATATATGACTATTTTATAGGGATCATTTTCGGTTTCATTTCTTCAAATACAGCCAGATATTTCACACCGGCGGACTTAGCAAGGGCCAATGCATCATCATAAAGCAAATTAACATGACCCGGTATATGCGCATCAGAACCGATGGTTATATATTCACCGCCCAGTTCAACGTAGCGTTTCAGCCAATCTGTTTGAGGGCGCTCTCCTTCCTTCAGCGTACGGAATGAGGACATATTCAATTCCAGGCACTTCCCCTGATCAACAATGTAGCGGAACAACTCATCCAATTGGTCTGCCGCATATCTATAGTGAAAAACTGCATCGATATCTCCTAATATACGCCTTCCCTTCATAGGAAAATCCACGTGCCCCACACAGCAGTAAAGCGCAGGATCCATCATTTTCAAGCCTTCATACAAGCCTTCAACATAAAACCTGCAGGACTCTTCCCAGGTTTTCCCTTCGTAAAACTCAGGTTCAAAAGGATCTGTACCTCCCACTCCATGAGCAGAAGCAATGACAAAATCCAAAGGAACAAGGCGGAGATTCTTTTTCAATTCATCCATATAATCTTCACCGCAGGTCACTCCGGCTTCCAGGCCGAAACGCATAGTCAAACCTTTATTTTGTTCCTTCAGCTCGTCAAAACGCTTTTTACATGCTAAAACATCTATTTCTCGTCCCGCCCACTTCCTGAAATTCAATTCAAGATGGTCGGTAAAACATATTTCATCCATTCCCAGTTCCAGCGCTTTCTGGATCTGTTTCTCCATAGGTGTATCACAATCCGGCGAAAAAGATGTGTGAAGATGGTAATCGCATCGATACATGATTTTGCTCCTCAAATATTTTTTTATTTATCTTTATTTTAATCAAAATTACATAAAGTGCAAATATTAATAATATTTTTAATAAAATATACGAACATTTAGCTTCTGATTTTTTCGCATTGTACGTTATTGAAAATATTTTTTATATTGTTTCATGTCTTGCCGAAAAATATACTGAAATTAATAAGCAGGCGTTTTATTTACAAAAAAAATTAGCCTATCTAAGTCAAACCCAAAATTTATTGAAGGAGGAGATGCTATGTTTATTGACCCAATCATCATGCAGATGCCGGAATCTTTGGATAAAGACCGTTTTGTCATCGCGACCTATTATTGCGGAGCAAAACCAGGCACTAATATGATGAAATTTGCAGCTGCTCTTGCTGTAGAGCAAACAACAGGAACATGGATCCAGGTTCCGGGAGAAACCCCAGAAGTACGAGAAAGATGTATCGGAAGAGTAGTTGGGGTCTATGAAACCCCTTCTTACCAAATAGAGATCCCGTCAGACGTAACAGAACGTCATTTTATTATTAGGATCGCTTATCCTTGGGCAAATTTCGGTCCACAATTCGCAATGATGCTCAGTACAGTTATCGGAAACATTTCAAGTTCCGGCAAAGTTAAGCTTCTTGATCTGGAATTCCCTGATGCATTCCTGTCACAGTTTAAAGGTCCTAAATTCGGTATACAGGGAGTTAGAGATCTACTGGGAGTTTACGACAGACCTCTGCTGAACAACATGATCAAACCATGTACAGGCCTTAATCCTGAGGAAACCGCAAAATTAGCTTATGAAGCAGCGGTTGGCGGCGTTGATGTCATCAAAGACGATGAACTGGTAGCAGATGCTCCTCATTGTCCTTTAAAAGATCGTGTAAAAGCTGTTACAGAAGCTGTTAAAAGAGCTGATGAAGTAAAGGGAGAAAAAACCCTGTTTGCTTTCAACATCACAGATCGTACAGATAAACTTAGAGACAATGCCCTTCGCGCTATCGACGGCGGTGCAAACTGCCTGATGGTGAACTACTTCACTATCGGAATGGACGCAGCAAGAATGCTTACAGAAGATCCTGAGATCAACGTTCCTATCCTTGCTCACTCAGACTTCACAGGCGCTGTTTATGAATCCCCATGGTCAGGAATGAGCGCAACTCTTATAGGATCAAAACTGCCTCGTCTTGCAGGTCTTGATATGGTCATCGCACTTAGCCCATACGGTAAATTCCCAATGATGATGGATACATTCATAAATGCAGGTCTTCAGATGATAAGACCAATGGGCAACATAAAACCAATCTTCCCAATGCCGGGCGGCGGAACCACCCAAGGTCATGTAGAAGACCTTTATAAAAAATTCGGAAATGATGTTATGATCGCAGCCGGCGGTGCTATCCACGGTCACCCAATGGGACCTGCAGCCGGAGCAAAAGCATTCCGTCAGGCGATCGATGCAGTTAAAAAAGGTATATCCCTTGAAGATGCTGCAAAAGAATACGAAGAACTTAAGATCGCAGTAGATCTTTGGGGAATCTATTCAGAAAAGAAAGGCGGTCTTTTTGATCTTAAAGGCTAATATCGGTATGTGACCGGGATAAACCAAAGGAAAGGAAATCAAAACAAGAGTTTTTCCCGGACAATATAATTGTTTAATGTAAATCAGTTTCATGTAAAGGAGGAATTATAATGGCAAAACAGTATTCAAGAGATGAAGTTCTGGCAAGATTCAATGCAACTATCGCAGAAGGCAAACCGGTCGTAATCGCTGGTGCAGGTACAGGTATTTCAGGTAAATTTGCTGAAAGAGGCGGCGCTGACTTGATCGGCGTATACAATTCAGGTCTTTACAGAATGGACGGAAACGGCTCTTTAGCTGGTTTGATGCCTTACGGAAATGCTAATGATATCGTGATCGACCTGGCACATCGTGTATTCCCACAGATCAAAGAAGCTCCAATGATCGCAGGTATCTGCGGCAGTGACCCAACAAGAGAAATGAGACCTTACCTTAAAGGCCTTCTTGATCTTGGTTTCTCAGCAGTAATGAATTTCCCAACAGTTGGTCTCATCGATGGAAGATATCGTCAGGAACTCGAAGACACAGGTATGGGTTATGACAAAGAAATCGCAACTCTCGTTCTCGCAAAAGAACTGGGTCTCTTTACAATTGGCTATGCATTCAATGAAGAAGAAGCTGAAATGGTTGGTAAAGCAGGACTGGATGTTATGATCTGCCATATGGGTCTGACAACAGGCGGAGCTATCGGTTCAAAATATTCCGAAGCAGTTTCTCTTGAAAAATGTGCAGAGCTCATCAATCGTATGACTGAAAAAGCAAGAGCAGGCAATCCTGATATCCTGATCTTCTCACACGGCGGCCCTATCTCTTCACCAGAAGACACAGCTTACATTTATCAGCACACAGAATCTGTAGGCTTCCTCGGAGCTTCCAGTATCGAACGTATCCCGGTAGAAAAACCGCTTGAAAATGCTGTAAAAGATTTCAAAGCACAGAAACTGGGCGGAAAATAGTTTCATATCCTTCTATTCTTATGGCGCGATCCGGCTTTGCCGGCACCGCGCCTTTCTTTAAAGAAGAACAATCAAACATAAAGGAGATTTTTACACATGAAACCTAATATTATAGTAGCCGGTATTTTAGATACAAAAGGCGATGAAATAAAATTCTTAGCGGAACAAATCAATGCCCTGGGCGGAAACGCAACTATCATGGAATTAAGCCCCGGTGCAGAAGTGGGCTGGGCTGACATCGGCCTCAGTGATCTTTTAAAAGACATCGACAAGACTCCTGCTGATCTGTTCAAGGTTGACAGACATCAGGCTGCTGCTTGGGTAACAGAAGCTGCGATCAAAAAAGCTGCTGAACTCCTTGAAGCAGGCAAACTGGACGGCATCATCGGCTTCGGCGGATCTATGGGCGCTTCCATCAATGCTGCAGTAATGCAGTCACTTCCTATAGGTGTTCCAAAGATGCTTTTAACAACAATGGCATCCGGCGAAGTTCGTCCTTATGTTGGAACAAAAGATATCTGCATGATGTATCCTATCGCAGAAGCAGGCCTTAACAGTCTTACAAAACAGATCCTTACCAATGCTGCAGGCGGTATCGTTGGAATGGCATCTGCTCCAAAACTTCCGGCTGAAGACAGCAAACCTCTGGTAGGCTGCATGATGTTCGGTGTTACTACACCATGCGTACTCAGAGCATCTGCTTTCATGGAAAGCAAAGGCTATGACGTTATCATCAACCACGCTATCGGAACCGGCGGTATGTCTATGGAAGAAATGATCGAATCCGGTTTCGTAAAAGGCGTTCTTGATATCACTACTCATGAAATCGCTGACGAAATGCTGGGCGGCGTACTCAGTGCAGGTCCAAACCGTCTCACTGCTGCTGCAAAGACAGGTGTTCCTCAGGTAGTTACCCCTGGCGGACTTGATCTGATCAACTTCGGACCAAAAGACACAGTTCCTGAAGAATATATGAAACAGACTGACCTTCCTGGACGTTCTCTCTATGAACACAATCCTACAGTTACCTGTGTAGGAGTTCTGCCGGAAGAAGCTTACGAAATCGCTAAAAATATGGGCGGAAAGCTCACAGAAGCTATCGGACCAACAGCAGTCTGCATTCCAATGAAGGGCTGGGGTGCCTGCGATACAAGGATCCCTAACAAGGATCTCGGATGGGCAGGACCTGATGCAGGACCTTCATGGGTTTCAGATCCTGATCATCCTGAATGGTCACTCAGAAGCAAACGCTTCGTAGAAGGCATAAAGGAATCTCTCGATTTATCAAAACCAAATGTAGAAGTGCTGATCGTTGATCGTCATATGAATGAACCGGAATTTGCTGATCTTTTATCCAAAATCTTAAACGATATGCTTGATGGCGTTTGGGAAAAGGGACAGTATACCGGACAGCCGGGAATTGAAGTTCTTTAAATAGGAGGTATCCTATGTTTACAAGAAAAGAAATATTAGAACGACTGAACGCTCAAGTAAATGCAGGCAAACCGTTATTAATGTTCGGTGCAGGCATTGGCCTGACTGCTAAATGCGCAGAAAAAGGCGGAGCTGATCTGATCGGCATCTACTCAACTGCTATTTACAGAATGAGAGGACTGCCTTCAGTTTTAGCATGGCTCCCTTACAGCAATGCAAACGAGCACCTTATAAATATGGCAAAGGAGATCCTGCCTGCAGTTCAGCATACACCATGCATTGCCGGCATCGGTGCTCACGATCCGGGATTAAGACTGGACTCTCTTTTAGATGAACTCTTAGAAATGGGTTTTTGCGGGATCAATAACGAGCCTTTCTGCGGGCTGTACGGCGAATACTTTTCCAGCGTGCTGGAAAAGGCCGGCCTGGGCTTCTCCCGTGAAGTTGCCATGATAGAACACGCTCGAAAAAGGGATATATTTACCGTAGGATGGGCAATGTCTCCTGATGAAGCTGCCCGCATGGCTCAGGCCGGGGCCGACGTGGTAGGTGCTATGATCGGCGTTACAACAGGCGGAATGTCAGGTGCCAGCGAGTCTATTTCTCTGGAAGAGGCTACAGAAAATGTTCAGAAAATGGTGGAAGCTGCTAAGGCTGAAAACCCTGATGTTTTGGTTTTGACCCACGGCGGCCCATTCGCCGATGTTAGAACTGCACAGTACTCTATTGCACATTCCGGTGCAGTTGGATATGCTTCAGGATCCAGCGGCGAACGAATCCCTACAGAATCCGCTGTTGTTGAGATCACAAAACAATATAAATCCATGACATTATAAATAAAAACGCTGGGGGCTTACCTCCAGCGTTTTTTGATACCATTATTTTATTTTCTTTATCAGCACCGGCAGCGGCGGATCATTAGGTCTGTTCGCAAACTCATGAGTGATAACTATGTATTTTTTATGGTCCAAAGATCTGATATACTCCAACAGAGCCTCTTTTTCTTCATATCCGCTGTCTCCTCCGCTGTAAATACACAGACTCATTATCCCTCCTTTTTTAAGGATGCCAAGACCTTTTTCTACAGCACTTACACTGGTTGCTGCTTTTGTAGAGATCTTATGATCCCCTCCGGGAAGATAACCAAAATTAAAAACTATAATATCCGCGCTTTCTGCTTCTGCATATTTATCCATATTATCATGGGAATCGAGAACGAGTTTGGCCTGTTCTCTTAAACCTTCTCTTTCGAGAAGCTTTCCGGTGTTTTCCACCGCCTTTTCCTGAATGTCAAAAGCGATCACTTTACCCTGTTCTCCTGCCAGTCTGCACAAAAATGCTGTGTCCACACCGTTTCCCATGGTAGCATCTATACACGATTCAGTTTCAACCGCAAAAGCTTCTATCATATGGTGGCAATACTCTGTTATTTGAAATCTTTTCATATCTTTATCTGCTCCTGATGCTGTTTTGCTTAAATCATATTATCACAAACCCTTTATTTCCTCCATAATATCAAGTCTTTTTTCTTCTATTTTGTCAAAATACATATTAGGTATATACATTTCTTCTAAAACATCATGGCTTGCCTTTGCATCCTTAAGACAATTCACCGCCATATCCAAAAGTTCTCTCATCTTCTCAAGCCCCTTGGCTATTACAGGCTTGTGCTTTTCGAGCAGGTCGTATCTCACATACAGCCTCATATCTATCACCGATGCTGCCACTGCCGGTATCTCATGGTATTCGTTTGAAGTAACTATCGCTGTAGATAATTCCGGTACGATCACATGCTCTATTTTTTTGTCCGGACTCATAGGACAATAATATACTTCCGTATCGAAGCCTCTCATAAGAACATTTTCTTTAAATCCTTCCAGTATTATATTGCCGCTCATCCCCACCGGTGTTTTTAGTATATACACATTCCTGTATCCTTCTATAAGGGAACCTGCCGTATTCTTTATCCCTTTAGGTGTTATAGCTCCTGCAAAAAACCTCTTTTCTCTGCCCTTTACAGTGCTTAATTCCTTATGGGACAATTCTCTGTATACAAGACCGGCAGTATTCTTATACATTTCTTCTTTCTTTGATGCCATTGAATATATCTCTTCCAGGCTTTGATATATTTCAGCAGCAGCCCTGATGTACTTATATGCTTCAGAAAAACACCTCTTTATATTGTCGTTTGTCAGAAGTATATCTTCCTTTTTCTCCCTTAATCCCTTTTCGTTCCAAAACTCGCCAAGATCTATGATCATATCCACGGCTCCGGGATTTTTCGGATCTACTATATGCGGCGCCGTGCCGTCTATCATAGCTACGTTTTTATCTTTTATTACTATCCCATCCAGACTGTCCGGATCCGAAGAACACAAAAGAAGATCTACATCGTATCCTTCTTCCAGCATCTCCTCGCCTATTTTTCTCATAAAAGTGGATTTTCCTGTACCCGGCCCGCCTTTCATGCAGTAAATTTTAGCGGCTTTCTCCTGACTCAGGATGTGATCGTAATATGAGAAAAATCCCTTAGGAGTGTTTCCTCCCGGGAAATAATACCTTTTTGAGCCTCCCATAACACCCTCCTTTAAAAAGCAAAACATGCGACCAAAGAGCCACATGTTTATTATATGCATATTATTCAAAAACTTTACTCTGTTACATTTTAAAAATGATACCCGCTGCTGCTGCTATGCCTATATACACTATAGGATGGAACTTGCTTTTCAGGCTTGCTATCATAAGTATTATAAACAGCACAGTGGTTTTTATATTTATCGCTTCCGCAAATCCCGCCGAAGAAAAATCAGTTGTTTTAAATATGACCAGTTCAAGGACCTGAAGAGCTGCAGCCAGTATCAATGCTGTAACAGCCGGTCTGATGACGGAAAAGGCAGATTCCACAAAAGGAGAGCTCTTAAATTTAGCCATAGCCTTTGCTATGATCGTTATGATTATAAGAGAAGGCAGAACAATAGCAAAAGAAGCTATGATCCCTCCCAGCATTCCTCCTGCAGTATAACCTACATAAGTTGCTGTATTGATCCCGATAGGTCCCGGAGTCGCTTCAGATACAGCGATCATATCAGAGATCAGTTCCGGTGTGATCCAGTCATATTTCTCCGTAAGATCATAGAGAAACGGCAATGTCGCCAGTCCTCCGCCTACAGCAAAGAGCCCTATCTTAAAGAATTCCAGAAAAAGGATCAGATATATGTTCATCGTTCATCCCCCTTTTTCCTTGCTCTTCTTACAAGCTCCATAACTATCCCCAGCACCACCGCAGTTATGATTATTAACATAGTTGGAATGTTAAGTATCACTTCAGCAACCAGAGCCAATGCAAAAATCACCACTCCAAATACGTTTTTTACTCCGCTTTTCCACAGTTTTATAACTGCATTGATAATGATTACAGCTACCGCCGCAGTTATACCGGAAAAGGCATACTGCACTATAGGCGCATCGGAAAACTGCTGGATAAAGGCAGCTATAATGGTAATTATCAGTATGGACGGAGATATCACACCTAAAGCAGCACTTACAGCTCCCGGCAATCCCTTATGAAAATAACCTATAAACGTAGCTGTGTTTACAGCGATTATCCCCGGAGTGCACTGCCCTATGGCATAATAGTCAATTACCTCTTCATTGGTAGCCCATCCATGCTTTTCAACGATTTCTTTTTGTATAAAAGGAAGCATGGCGTATCCGCCGCCAAATGTCATGATCCCTATTTTAAAAAATGAAGTGAAAATTCTAATTATCTCTTTCATCTGTATTACCGTCAGTTGGATTATCTTCTGTTTCCTCTAAAACTTTACTTTCTTCATATACATTTTCCTGAGAGTTGTCGAAGGTATAGAACTGCTGAGGCACCGGTCTTATGACCTCTTCATAGAACACCACATTAGCAGATTCCATATAAGCCATTACCCACAGTACAGGAATAAGTGTAATAAGATTTATAACGCTTACCATACCGGTACTTAAAGCCGCTTCTCCGTTTACCACGGACATTTCTATCCACAAAGTAACAATGACCTGAGGTATCATTGCCAAAAGCATCCATCCGATGAATGAAATATCAAGAGTAAACAGATCCGCTTTATTACCTCTCATAAGCCTCTTGCTTTCGCTTATACACTGAAGCGGGCTAAGGTCAGGTCTGTCTCTCAAGAGCATAGGCGCAAGAGAATATCTGTAAGCCGCTATTATACCCGGTATTATCAAAAGCAATGTCCAAAGACTGATAAAGATTATCATAAAGAATCCTAGAGAAAAACTTCTTCCGAAGGTTTCAAATCCTTCAAAACAGCTTCCAAGTCCATTAGGTTCATTTCTGATAAGCTTCATAAAATATGCACACATACCTACTGTCGCAGGTCCGTATACCAGGAAATAGTATATATTTGACAGAAAGGCAGTCGTGGCGTTGAGCATTAAAACACTTACGATAACATCCATTATATTTACGATCAGCATAAATATGCCCGCAGCTATCGCTGCATTCAGCCATTTGCCTTTAAGCTGACTTTTTGCTACGTTTTTAAAGAACCTAGTGCTTTCATTTACTATCCTGTGATCCATGCCAAAGCTCCTTTCTTCTATCAATACTTTCTTGGGTACTTCTGGAAATGATGATTGTCGTCCATATCTTCCCAGTCTCCGCCCCATTCCCAGCCTCTGCTGACAAAAGCGTTATAACAAACACTGCCCGGATATATCTTTCCCTTCACCTTAGGATCCCGTTCTATATAGTCCGCTCCCGCAGGAGGAAGTATGAGCAGAGATCCGTCTTCCCAGCTCCTTACATAAGGATTATACAAAGGATTGATGTCAACAGCAAGACCGTAGGCATGCTCCGAAAGATCCCCTCCGCCTGTAAGCATTCTAAAACAGAAAGCTGAGCTGTTGTTTGCAGCCATAGATTTATCATCATCCGCATCGAACTCATCTATAAGCTTTATCTGCTCTATAGGGAATCTGTTTTCAAAAAGTTCTTTGAAAATGTCCAGCACTTCTTCCGCTACAGACCTGTTTACAATAAGCTCACCTTCGTGGATCTCATCATCAAAGCCGTAATGAAGTACAGTGAGATATGAGAGATCCGAATAAGATATCACATAATTCTCCACATAGGAACATCCCGTTATCCTGTTGATTATTTTCTGCGGTAAAGGCTGCGCCCTGAAACTGTCCGCAATATCATTTCCTGACAATTCTTTTCCTCCTTTATTTCATCAAAAGACCATGAGCTTCATCAATAACACGGTCCGTGGATCTTTCCACATCTTCTTCTGTAAGCGATGTTACGGATCCTTTGCTCATATATAACAAATACTCTATATTGCCCTTAGCTCCCGTCATTGGTGAAAATGTCACTCCGTCAACGGAAAAACCAAGTTCTTTAGAAAAATCAGCGACTTTAAGGATAACTTCCCTATGTACCGATTTATCTTTTATTATTCCTTTCTTTCCCACCTGTTCTCTTCCTGCCTCAAACTGAGGCTTAACAAGACACACAAGCTTTCCTCCGTCTTTCAGCAGTTTTTCTGCCACCGGAAGGATCAGAGTTAAAGATATAAAAGATACGTCTATAGATATGAAATCTATCACATCTTCGATAGCCTCCACATCCATATACCTTATATTCGTCTTCTCCATATTCACGACTCTTTCGTCGTTCCTGAGCTTCCAGTCAAGCTGACCGTAGCCCACATCAACAGCATAGACTTTTACTGCACCGTTTTGAAGCATACAGTCTGTGAAACCGCCGGTGGAAGCGCCCATATCCATACAACTTAAACCTTCAAGTTTTATATCAAACTCTTTTACAGCTTTAGCCAGTTTCATTCCGCCTCTGCTTACATAAGGGCACACAGCCCCCTTCACGACTATTTCAGCTTCATCCGAAACCTGAGTTCCCGCCTTGTCAACTCTCTGCCCGTCGACAAATACGACACCGGACATTATGACACGCTTTGCTTTCTCTCTTGATTCAAAAAAACCTTGCTGCACCAGCAAAACATCTAATCTTTCTTTCATATTTCGTTTATTATCCTATCCGCAACAGACTCCGGATCGAGTCCATATATTTTTTCCAATTCTTCTGTTTTGCCGTTTCTGATAAACTCATCCGGCCATCCTAAATTAACTGTTTTTACAGAGTTCTCCTTATGTGTAAAGTATCCGTTGATCTGCTGCCCGAATCCGCCGGCTACAACATTATCCTCTAACGTTACAATGAGTTTTACTCCCTCGGCAGCTTCTTCCAGGCCTTTCATATCCAAAGGTTTTACGAACCTTACATTTACAAGCCCGCAGTCTATGCCTTTTTGTCTCAAAATGCCGACAGCTTCTTTGGCAGATCTTACAGATCTTCCCACAGCAAATATCACAGCATCCCTGCCTTTATCAATGATCTCACAACTGCCGTCTATATCTTTGAAATCCCCTTCAGCAGCCTCAGCAGGACCTCTTGGATATCTTATTGCGCACGGAGCCGACAGCTTTAATGAATACTCCATCATTTCCCTAAGTTCTCTATCATTTGACGGACACATTATGGTCAAATTCGGCATATGATTTAAATAAGACAGATCAAACTGACCATTGTGCGTTTCTCCGTCAGCACCCACATTGCCGGCTCTGTCAATACAGAAGACTACAGGCAGGTTCTGCAGACACACATTCAGCATCATCTCATCATAGGCTCTTTGGAGGAATGTGGAATATATAGCAACAAAAGGTCTGATACCCTGAAGTGCCATTCCTGAAGCAAAGCTCACTCCATGCTGTTCTGCGATCCCTACGTCAAAAACTCTCTCCGGATACAGTTTATTCATATCCCTAAGACCTGTTCCATCTATCATGGCAGCACTTACAGCAACTATTCTCGGATCCTTTTCCGCCATTTCCATAAGCTTGTCTCCGAATACCTTTGAGTAAGAAGGATTTTTGGCGCCTTCGATCGGCTGAAGCGTTTCAAGGCTGAAAGGCCCTATTCCATGATATGTATCCGGATTATCTTCTATCGTCTTAAATCCTTTGCCTTTTTTCGTTATCACATGAAGTACGACTGTTCCTTCGCTCCTCTTTGCAGCCTCAAGGAAATCCGTCAGTTCTTCTATGTCATGACCGTCTATAGGCCCATAGAATTTAAAACCCAGATTTTCAAACATATTTCTGTCGAACACGGTATATTTCACAAGATCTCTGGTCCTCTCCAAGCTCCTGTATATACCTTCACCGAAAGATCCTTTTCCTGAAAGGCTCTCTCTTATCTTTTTCTTCATATCAATATATCCAAGGCTTGCTCTCAGACGACCCAAATGCTGAGTCAAACCGCCCACATTGGGAGATATAGACATCTGATTATCGTTTATTATTATGATCATCTTGCTGCCTGATGCCGCAGCATTATTAAGAGCCTCGAAAGCCACGCCTCCGGTCAAAGCTCCATCGCCTATGACAGTTGCTATATTAAATTTTTCGTTTTTAAGCTCACCGGCTTTTGCTATACCAAGAGCAACGGATATGGAGTCGCTGCTGTGTCCCGCATCATAAACATCATGAGGACTTTCTCCTCTTTTAGGAAAACCGCTCATCCCGTCCAGCTTCCTTAACCTATCAAAATCTCCGGCTCTTCCTGTGAGTATTTTATGCACATAGGACTGATGTCCCACATCCCATAATATCTTATCCTCAGGAGAATCAAAAACTTTGTGTAAAGCAATAGTCAGTTCCACCACTCCAAGGTTTGAAGCCAGATGTCCTCCGGTCCTGGATACCTTTTCCAAAAGAAAATCTCTGATTTGATCACTGAGAAGTTCAAGCTCTCTAGCTGTCATGGTTTTGAGATCTTTCGGAAAATCATATTCCGTCATTTGCTTCATATAAATACCACTTTCTATACAGTTCTGTAATAAAGATCCCTTGCAAGATCTTTGAAAAACTCTGCATCTGCGCCTAATTTTTCCGTCAGTTCCATTGTTTTTATGTGTATTTCTTCATATATCTTCTTTGTTTCTTCCATTCCTATACAGGAAGGA
>JAFXHN010000039.1 GCA_017536365.1 Bacillota bacterium
GATCTCAAGAATGATCATTGCGTATACATATGACGGAAAACCTGTTACAGCAGGAGATATCAAGGCTCAGGGAGCTGTAGCAGCTCTTATGAAAGATGCCCTCAAACCAAATCTGGTTCAGACCCTTGCTCATACACCTGCATTTATCCACGGCGGACCTTTTGCAAATATCGCTCACGGATGCAACAGTGTAATGGCAACAAAGATGGCGTTAAAATTAGGAGATTATGTTGTAACTGAAGCCGGATTCGGTGCGGATCTCGGAGCTGAAAAGTTCCTGGATATCAAGTGCAGAATGAGCGGATTAAGACCTGATGCTGTAGTTATAGTTGCAACAGCAAGAGCTTTAAAACATCACGGCGGTGTTGCTAAAGCTGATTTAAACAATGAAAACATCCCTGCTCTTGAAGTTGGTATCGAAAACCTGCTTAAGCATGTTGAAAATATCACAGTAAACTTCGGACTTCCTGCTGTAGTTGCTATCAATGAATTCCCTACAGATACAAAAGCTGAAATGGACTTCATTGAAAAGAAATGTAAAGAGCTCGGCGTAAATGCAGTACTTTCACAGGTATGGGCAAAAGGCGGAGAAGGCGGAAGAAATCTTGCAAACGAAGTTGTAAGAGCTATCGAAGAAGAAGCAAACAATTTCAAGTTCACATATGATACAGAACTTCCTATCAGAGAAAAGATCGAAGCTATCGCTAAGAAGATCTACGGTGCAGACGGCGTTGACTTTATCGGAAATGCAAATAAGCAGATCGATGAGATAGAAAGCATGGGCTTCGGAAATCTTCCTATCTGCGTAGCAAAAACACAGTATTCCATCTCTGATGATGCTAAGAAACTGGGAAGACCAAAGAACTTCAGGATCTCAGTAAGAAATGTTAAAGCATCTGTAGGTGCGGGATTCATAGTTGTGCTCACAGGAGACATCATGACTATGCCTGGACTTCCAAAAGTTCCTGCAGCTGAAGCTATCGATGTTGATAAAACAGGAAAGATCTCAGGATTATTCTAGTTTGATCGATACTCTCAGGAGGAATTGGTATGTTAAATAAAACCTGTATAGAATTTGCAGAAGTTCTGGCGTCAAAAGAACCGGTGCCGGGAGGCGGAGGTGCCTCTGCTTATGTCGGTTCATTGGGAATGGCCCTTGGAAGCATGGTAGGCAATCTTACTTTAGGGAAAAAGAAGTATGCCGATGTGGAAGAAGACATCAAAGCGCTCCTGGAAAGATCTCAGCAGCTCATGAAGAGACTCAACGATCTTGTGGAAGCAGATGCAGAAGCTTTCAAACCTCTGTCAGATGCGTACAGACTTCCTTCAGGTACAGATGAAGAAAAAGAATACAAAGAAACAATGATACAGGCTTCTCTGAAAGCTGCCGCACAGGCTCCTTTAGATATAGCAAAAGCTTGTGCTGAAGCTATAGAGCTTCATAAAGAGTTTGCAGAAAAGGGTTCAAGGCTGGCTGTCAGCGATGCGGGCTGCGGAGCGATCTTCTGCAAGGCCGCACTTCAGGGAGCAAGGCTTAATGTGTTGATAAACCTTAATCTTATGAAAGATGAAGATCTTAAATATAAGATGCAGAAAGAAATAGACGAAGTGACCTTAAAAGGCGCTGCAATGGCGGACGAAGTTTATTCATATGTGGAGAATAATCTTTGATCCAAAAGAAAGGCAAATGATATGTCGGAAATATTAAAGGGCGCACCTGTAGCGGCGCAGATAAGAGCTAAAATCGCGGAAAAAATCGAAATATGCAGACTTAAAGGCGTTGATCCAAAAGTTGCTATAGTAAGAGTGGGAGAAAATCCTGATGACATAGCTTATGAAAAGAGAGTAAAAAGCAATTGTGAAAAAGTAGGTCTTTCATATCATGTTTTCGTGCTTGATGATGATATCACACAGGAGGATTTTGAAAAAGGGTTTGCTGATATCAACGGATCTGCGGATATAGACGGTATCCTGCTTTTCAGACCTTTGCCTAAGCATCTGGATGAAGAAAAGATATGCGGAATGATAGATCCTAAGAAGGATATAGACTGTATGAATCCTGTTAACCTTAATAAAGTTTTTAACGGAGATAAGGACAGGTTCGCTCCTTGTACTTCAGAGGCTGTGGTAGAAATACTTAAGTATTATGAGGTTCCTATTGCAGGGGCAAATGCTGTTGTGGTAAACAGAAGTATGGTTTTAGGCAAACCTCTTGCAATGCTTCTTTTGGATGAGAATGCAACAGTGACAGTTTGCCATTCAAAAACTGCCGATATCAAAGCCCATACAAAACAGGCTGATATAGTGGTAACAGGTGTTGGTAAAGCTAATTTCTTTGGAAAAGAATTCTTTTCAGAGAAAAACGTAGTAGTTGATGTAGGAATAAATTTTGCAGAAGGCAGGATGACCGGTGATGTGGATTTCGAGCAGGCAGAGCCAGTGGTAAAAGCCATCACTCCGGTGCCGGGAGGCGTTGGGGCAGTTACTTCAATGATCCTTCTTAAACATGCTGTGGAGGCTGCATGGAGGAGAGTTAATGGATAAAGGTATTCTTGCACCTGTGGAGATCGTTGGTGCAGCATTAAACGCAGGAAAAGCAAAGGCTGAAAGAAAGTTTATGCCTATGTTGGTCCTGGCGATATTGGCAGGAGCATTTATTGCTTTTGCAGCAGAGGCTTCCAATATGGCGGCATTTAATTTGCTGGGAGATCCAAGCACATTTGGTTTAGGCAGATGTCTTGCGGGTTCTATATTTGCGGGCGGATTGATGCTTGTAGTCCTTACGGGAGCGGAACTTTTTACAGGTAATACGCTGATTTGTATAGCTGTTTATGAAAAACAGGTGAAGTTTGGCTCTATGATGAGAAACTGGGGCATTGTTTATGTTGGAAACTTCATTGGATCTGTTCTTATAGCATTCATGATGATCCAGACAGGACTTTTAGGAAGCGCAGATGGCGCTTTGGGAGCTATGACCATAAAGATAGCTATGAATAAAGTCAACATGGGATTTATGGCAGCTTTATTTTCAGGGATAATGTGTAACTGGCTTGTTTGTCTTGCTGTATGGATCGCATTTGCGGCAAATACCGTTCAAGGCAAGATACTGGGCATATTTTTCCCGATCTGGATGTTCGTAACATCAGGATTTGAACACTGCGTAGCAAATATGTATTACATACCTGCAGGTATAATGGCGAAAGCCGGATACGCGCAGGCCGGCGGATTCAGCCAGGAGATGCTGGATTCATTGACTTGGGGCACTTTTGTAACAGGAAATCTTATTCCTGCGACTATAGGAAATATAATAGGAGGAGTTCTGTTTGTAGGAACTGCTTACTGGTTTGCCTTATACAGACCTTCAAAGAATAAATAGGAGGCGATATTTTGAAATCCACTATTAAGGACGTTGCTGACCGATCCGGTGTTTCCATAGCAACCGTATCCAGAGTTATCAACGGCGCTTCGGTAGTAAGTGAAAAGTCAAGAAAAAAGGTTCTTGAAGCTATAAAGGAACTGGATTTTAAACCTAATCAGGTGGCGCGAAATCTCGTAATGCAAAAGAATACCACCATCGGTATCATAGTGCCGGGAATGGGTAATCAGTACTATGGAGGTATACTTAACGGGATAGAAGAAGAGAGCAGCAAGCTGGGGTATGATGTAATGCTGTGTACTTCGGGAGGCGAGAGTCAGAACGAGATCAGGCATCTTGAAATGTTTGAAGAAAGACATGTTGCCGGAATAATAGTGATGGCACAGCGTCTTAAACCTGAAACTGTTCAGAAGATAAACGATCTTAAAACTCCTGTTATAATGATGAACAGGAGCACCAGTGGTCTGAAATGTCCTACTGTATCCATAGATAATTTCAGAGCTGCATATGAGATCACTAATTACCTTATAGAAAAAGGACATCGCAAAATTGCTTTATTCAGAAACAGTATGGACATAGATGCATGCGGAGTTGAGCAGTATAGTGGATTTGAAAGAGCTTTAGCGGAACATGGACTGTCTATTGACAGAAGCCTTGTTAAATACGGAGAATTCCGTACAGAAAAGAGTTATGAGCTTATGGCAGAGCTTATCAGGAAAAAGAATGTGCCTACAGCAGTCATTGCTACCAGCGATATTATGGCAGTAGGTGCATGCAACGCCCTCGTAGATAATGGATATAAAGTGCCGGAAGATGTTTCGGTCGTAGGCTTTAACGATATTCAGCTTGCCGGGTTATACAGGCCGTCTCTTACTGTTATTCATCAGCCTTTAAAAGCAATGGGTGCAGAGGCAGTAAGAATGATCGTTAATGTAAATAAAAATGAAAACGAAAGAACTATGCCTTATGATGGAAGAACTGTGATATTGTCTCATTCACTTATTGAGAGACAGAGTTCTGCAGAGGCGAAAAAATAAGGAGAAAATATAATGGAAGTTATAGGAAATTCAATTGATTCTGTAACAGCAGAACTCTTTGGCTCTGTTGGTGTGATCACTTTAACAGCTGTTTTTCCGGCATTGATCTTGCTGGTAATATGCCTTTTGGTGATAAAGATATTGCTGAAGCTTTTAGACAGAGTGTTTGAAAAGAGCGGTTTAGAAAAAAGTTTATGCAAGTTTGTAAGAACAGCAGCAAAGTATCTTTTACTGTTCCTTACACTGCTTCTTGTTGCGGCAACTTTAGGTATAAATGTAACATCGCTCATAGCGGTATTCAGTGTATTAGGGCTTGCTGTATCACTGGCAGTACAGGGTGCATTATCTAACTTGGCCGGAGGAATAATGCTTCTTGTTTCAAAACCGTTTAAACTGGGAGATTATGTTGAAGCCGGTGGAGTGGAAGGCACCATTAATGACATAGGTCTTGTACATACAAAGCTTCTTACGGTAGATAACAAGATAATCTTCGTACCTAACGGAGATATTTCGGCATCAAAAATAACCAATTACACATATGAAGAAAAACGACGTGTTGATCTTACCTTTACCGCATCTTATGATGCGCCTATAGATACAGTTTATAAAGCATTAAGAGAAGCGGTAGATTCTATAGATGTATTCCTTAAAGATCCTGAACCGTTCATAAAAGTTCTTAGCTATCAAAACAGCAGTATTGAATATGTGGTCAGAGCATGGACTGCTACCGGAGATTACTGGACAGGCTATTTTGAGCTTATAGAAAAAGCTATGAGTGTTTTCAATAAACACGGTATAGAAATGACATATGATCATATAAATGTTCATATGGTCGAAAAATAGCATTGGAGGCAACTATGAATAACATTAATTGTAAACCAAGAGGAGATAATAATATATTTCTTATAGCCTGCATATTATTCTCCATCAGCTTTCTGTATTCACTGTACAGCATATTCAATATGCTTTATTTCGCTACATTCTTAAACGGCTTGTTTGCGGCAGGTATATGCGTTTTGTTTTTCCTTTCATATTTAGGAAAGATCAAAGTGTTTATTCCTTTTATAGTTCTCGCTGTAGATATTTTGTTTGATAACATATCCGGTTATATAGGCAGCAACGGATTTTTCGGGGTCTTAAACTTTGCGGCTGCTGTATTTGCTGTAGTATGCACTATGGGTATCATTAACTTCGATCTTAATCAGGGTATTCCTGAAAAGATCAAATCAAAAGCAAACGATCCTTGTATCATTGCTGCTGCGGTATTTGTTGTTTTAGGCCTTATTTCTATAATTAAGTGCTTTACATTCTTGGAATTTGGTTTGTCGTTCCTCTATATCATCAATAAATTGTGTTATTTCGGCGGTGCGGCTTTAGCGCTTTACGGTTTGGAAGTATCAAATGTTCCTCTTCTTGAAACAACAGAGGAAGGCTATTCATATCAGGAAGCGAGAGAAAAAGCTAAGACTGAAGAAGCAGCTCAGAATATCAGATATCAGAAATTCCAGACTGCAGAGGGAGAAGTTCCTATGGAACTGGTTACTCAGGAAAACATAGTTAAAAACGTAGTCCTCGGTGTTATCACCTTGGGAATTTACTGGTTTATCTGGTGGTACAGAGTATGCAGAAGAGTAAGACTTATAGAAGGTAAAGATCCTGCTTGCGGAACAGAGCTTGTCTGCATCATGTTTGTTCCTTTCTATGTGATCTACTGGTTCTATACAAGAGGACAGAGATTATCCGACAGTTCAAAGAGATTTGGAATATTTATAAAAGACAGTTCAGTGCTTTACATAGTACTTGCTATCTTTGGTCTCAGCATAGTTTCATTTATACTTATTCAGACCGAACTCAATACTTTTGCAGATAAGCTTAGACTGGGAATAAAAGATAATATAGACAGTTACACAAATCCTAACTATACTGCTTATTCACAGCAGCAAAGACCACAGGAAGCTCCAAAACAGGAAGCAGCTCCAGCGGAAGAATCTGTTAAAGAAGAAAAAACTGAAGAAGAAATTAAAGCAGAAAGCAAAGTTAAAACAAAACAAAGCTCAGATGAAATACTTGATACGATCAAAAAACTGTCAGAGCTTAAAGAACAGGGTATCTTATCTGAAGAAGAATTTGCAGCGAAAAAGGCTGAGCTTCTTGAAAGGATGTAATAAATAATAAAGGGCATTCGTAAGAATGCCCTAAGTTATTTTTTGCTATAATTCGTGAATGAAAAGTCCGCTGCCTAATTTTGGTTCGAACCATGTGGATTTAGGAGGCATGAGAAGACCGGCGTCAGCTACTGCTATAAGCTGGTCTATAGATACAGGATAGAGAGAGAAAGCGATCTCCATATCTTCATTTACTCTGCGTTCAAGTTCTCCCAGACCTCTTATTCCGCCGGCAAAGTCGATCCTTCTGTCTGTTCTTGGGTTTTCTACGCCGAGTATAGGTGAAAGAAGATTTTTCTGAAGGATAGAAACATCGAGAGAATCGATAGGATGATCTTCATCATAGGTTCCTTCTTTAGCTGTAAGCTTATACCATCCGTCTTTTATATACATGCCGAATGTATGGAGCGCTTCAGGTCTGTATGCTTTTGAAGTCTGGATCTTTTCAACTATGAAGTTTTCCTCTACTTTTTTTAAATAATCTTCTTTTGTATATCCGTTAAAATCTTTGATAAGTCTGTTGTAATCGAATATGGCAAGATCTTCGTCAGGGAAGATAACAGCCATAAAGTAGTTGAATTCTTCTTCGCCTGTATATCCTGGGTTTTCTTTTCTCTTTTCGAGACCAACGTGAACAGCTGAGGCTGATCTGTGATGACCGTCTGCGATGTACATATAGTCGATCTGATCTTTGAATGTGTTTTCTATCTTATGACAAAGTTCGTCGTCTTTAACTACCCATAAAATATGAGCAACACCGTTATCATCTACGATGTCGTATTCCGGAGCACCTTCTGTGACTTTTGCAATTATATCTGCAAGAGTCTGATTCTGTTTGTATGTGAAGAATACCGGCTCTGTGTTTGCGTTGCATACAGTAAAGTGGTTGATCCTGTCTATTTCTTTATCTTTTCTTGTAAGTTCATGCTTTTTGATGATGTCGTTCACATAATCGTCAATAGAGGCACAGCCTACAAATCCGGTCTGAACTCTGCCGTCCATTTTTTGTCTGTATACATAAAAAGCAGGTTTTTCTTCTCTTATAAATATTCCCTTTTCGTAAAAATCGTAAATATTTGACTTCGCTTTTAAATAAACTGATTTATCGTAAGGATCTTCCTGGTCAGGAAGGTCGATCTCTGCTCTGCATATATGAAGATAGCTGTACGGATTTCCTTTAGCCATTTCCGCAGCTTCTTTTCTTTTCATTACATCGTATGGAAGTGAAACAACCTTTTCCGCGTATTCGGGTGCGGGTCTTAATGCTTTGAATGGGCGTACTATTGCCATGAATTGTTCTCTCCTTCGTTTTAAAATTTAAAAATGGTTAACAATATTATTATATTCAGTGGGTTTGGATATGTAAAGAAAAAATCAACGATGTGATGCTCTGTGACTCTCAGAAAATGGATGACTTTTGCGTTCTCGGTCGCAAGTTTTGGGACGGTACGATGCTTGCTGCGCAAGGTGATCGAACCTGCCTCAAGCCTCGAGCCAAAACTTTAGCTTCCTCAACCGAAAGTCAAAACCATTTTCCACGAATGTCTACTCGCATCACATCGTTGATTTGACGAGAGTAAAAGCTGAAAAGGAAGTGATGCTCTGTGACTCTCAGAAAATGGATGCCTTAGGAGGAGTGTATGGAATTTAATATAAAAAGGATAAGGGGCTTGTTTGCTGCTGTTGCGGTGATTTTTATGCTTCTAGCGATAAGATTGTTTTTTATCCAGATAGTAGGACTTGAAAAAGCTGAAACCGCGTATTCTTCCCAGTACAGCTCTGAACTTAACGGCTTGAATTACAGAGGGGATATACTGGACAGGAACGGAGTTTCTATAGTAAATGCAGATGAAACATATATCATACTTTTAGATAAGATAAAGTATGACGATGAGGCGGCGGATCTTCTTAAAAGGCTGGGAGCTGAGAGTATATCTGTAGATAACCGAAGATATTACGGATTTAAAACAGACAGACATAATGATGAGATATTGGATATACTTAGATTTGAATATGGAGGTTACGTATTTGTGGGAACAGATCGATATTCATACCCTCAGCCTGCTGCCCATATTATAGGTTACTGTAACAGGTCGGAAAACACAGGTGCTTTTGGGATAGAAAGAGCATATAATGAGTTACTGGTTTCGGACGGTAAGCTTAGTTTGACAGTTGATGGGGTAGGCCGTATACTTCCGGGATATGGTCTTAATTACAACTCGGAGAAAGATGGAGAGCCGATACAGACGACTTTGGACTGTGATGTTCAAAAAACAGCTGAAAGAGCTTTGTCGGAACATGCAAAAAACGGAGGAGCTGTGATAATAGCGGATGCCGATTCGGGAGGGATATTGTGTTCGGCCTCTTATCCTGTATTTGATCCTGATAACACGGATAAAGCATCCGGCAGCTCTCTTGTAAACAAAGCTCTTCAAGCCTCATATCCTCCCGGATCGATTTTCAAGATAATAGTTGCTGCAGCAGCCATTGAAGAGGGGGTTGCTGATCCGGAGGATGTTTTCATATGCACCGGCAAAGAAGATCTTTTCGGAGTGGAAATACAGTGTGCAAAAACAGAAGGCCATGGAAAAATTACTTTTAGAGAAGGCTTTGCAAGATCCTGCAATTGTGTATTTATACAGCTTGGTCGGGAATTGGGAAGGGACAAACTGCTTGATATGGCAAGAAGATTCGGCATTGGAGAGAAGACTCTGGACTGCCTTGATGAGGAGTCAGCCGGTCATCTTGCAAATGAATCACAAACTTTAGGAGCAGGAATAGGCAATCTGTCTATAGGTCAGGGAGAAACGGAAATAACATGTATGCAGGCTGCAAAGATAGCAGGAACGGTGGCTTGTCATGGGAAAGATCCGGGTTTATACTTAATAGAAACCGAAGAAAATAAAGAAAAAAGTGAACAAATAATATCAGTAAGAACCGCCTTGATTTTAAAGAATCTGATGCGCAGTGTAGTAGAAGAAGGTACCGGGAGAAGAGCCGGAAAAGATTCAGCGGGGAAAAGCGGTTCGGCCCAGTCATATGTAAACGGAAAAAAGGTTGTTCACGGGTGGTATGCAGGTTTTTTCCCTGTTGACGATCCCAAATATATAGTGGCGGTGTTCACGGAAGACGGGGGTGGAGCTGCACCGGCTGTAAGTATTTTTGCAGATATTCACGAGGAATTGAGAAATTACAATTGAATCGAAAAGCTTGGCACAAAATGCTTGCAAATACTGTGTTCATATGTTAAAATCTCCTATGGTGTACTACGAACGGTCCTCTGATGCATCATGGTGTCATGAACGTTTAATAAATTAAAGGGAGGAACACTATGAACATTATTACAGCAATTGAGCAGGAATACGTGAAAAATGACGTGCCGGAAATTAAAGTCGGCGACACAGTAAAAGTTCACATTAAGATCAAAGAAGGCTCAAGAGAAAGAATCCAGATTTTTGAAGGTTATGTTTTAAAGAAACAGAACGGCGGCATCAATGAAACATTCACAGTAAGAAGAATTGCTTCCGGCGTTGGCGTTGAAAAAACATTCCCAATGCATTCACCAAAGATCGAAAAGATCGAAGTAGTAAGACACGGCTTCGTAAGAAGAGCTAAGCTCAACTACATGCGTGAAAGAACAGGTAAATCCGCAAAAATCAGACCGGAAAAGAAAAAGTAATAAGACAGAAAGAGAGAGCCTATGTTTTAGGCTTTCTTTTTTTATACTTTTATAAAGAAAGTATAGGCAAGATAAGGAGATAACGATGGCAAATGAGCATATAAACTGGTATCCGGGACATATGAAAAAGACTCGGGAATTGATACAGGAAAACCTTAAGCTTATCAATGCTGCAGTAGAGATACTTGATGCGAGGATACCTGTATCTAGCAAAAATCCTGTTATAGATGAGCTTATAAAAAACAAAAGAAGGATAGTTATCCTGAATAAAAGTGACCTTGGCGATCCTAAAGCCAATGAAGCATGGGTAAAGCATTTTAAAGCACAGGGAGCTGAACCTGTATGCATGAATGCTCTTACCGGAGAAGGTATGGCGGACCTTTTTAAAGTAATGAACAGGATGAAGGATGAGATCAATAAGGATTCTGTGAGAAAAAAACCCTTAAGAGCTATGATCGTAGGTATCCCCAATGTAGGAAAATCCTCCCTTATAAACCGTCTGGCAGGAAAGAAGAGTGCAAAAACAGGGAATAAACCGGGAGTGACAAGAGGAAAACAGTGGATAAACCTTCAGGATCAGATACAGCTTTTGGATACACCTGGTATACTTTGGCCTAAATTCGAAGATAAAGAGATCGCCCTTAAACTTTCTTTTGTGGGTTCAATAAAAGATGAAGTGCTGGACAGAGAAGATCTGACTATAGAACTTATAAAATACCTGCAGGAAAGATATCCTGAACTATTGGTAAACAGATATAATATCGAATCTGTGGAAGGAGAGCCTCTTGATATCATGGAAAGGATATGCGACAAGAGAGGCTTCATAATGTCAGGGAAAAGATACGACTATGCTAGAGCTGCAAGGACCATAATGGATGAATTCAGAGGCGGCAAGATGGGCAGGATCACTTTGGAAATGCCCGGAGATAAATAGGAGAACTCGTTATGACTAAAGAAGAAAGAAGGATAATGCTGGAGCAGAAGCTTTTGGAAATGAAAGCTTATGAAAAAGATCTTTACAGCAAGGGTGTGAAATATATCGCAGGGATCGACGAAGTGGGAAGAGGTCCTTTGGCAGGCCCTGTTGTAGCAGCAGCAGTTATCCTGCCGGAAGAGTTTGATGTTATAGGCATCAATGATTCCAAGAAACTGTCCGAGAAAAAAAGAGATGAGCTTTTTGATGTTATAAAAGAAAAAGCTTTGGCATATTCTTTCGGGGTCGTTGATAATGAAGTTATAGACGAAATAAACATTCTGGAAGCTACGAAGAAAGCTATGAAAGAAGCGGTGATGAGGCTTGGTATTGAGCCGGACCATTTGCTTATAGATGCAGTGAAGCTGGCTGATGTTGATATTCCTCAGACATCTATAATCAAAGGAGATGAAAAAAGCATATCGGTGGCAGCGGCGTCAATACTTGCTAAAGTTACCAGAGACAGGATGATGGTGGAGTATTCGGAAGAATATCCTCATTACGCTTTTGAAAAGAATAAGGGCTACGGCACTAAAGCCCATTATGAAGGGATAGAAAAAGCCGGTATCTGTCCTATACACAGAAAAACCTTTTTAAAGAAGATCCTGTAGAAAAGGGTAAAGGCTATGAAAAATATGATCAGACATTTCACAACTGAATATGATCTGTATCTTCAGGATGAGTCGCGGAAAAAAGGATATGCAGACACCATATCTTTTCCTATGAGTAACGAGGAAGTATCCGGGATCGTTAGGTATTGTTCAGAGAATGATATTATGATCACCACAAGAAGCTCAGGGACAGGAGTAGGCGGCGGCGCTGTACCATTCGGCGGACATATTATGAGCCTGGAACGCATCAAGCATCTTGAAATGAGCAGTGACGGAATGTCTGTTATCGCTGGAGCAGGATGTTCCTTAAATGAAATAAACAGGTTCGTAAACATAAGGACAGGCGGAGATCTGTTTTTGCCGCCGGATCCTACTGAAGGAACAGCCGGTGTCGGGGGCATGGTATCCTGCAATTCTTCCGGGGCTAGAACATATATGTACGGCCCTATGAGAAATTACATTAAAAGACTGAAGATAGTTATGTCTGATGGAAATATCCTTGATATAGAAAGAGGAGAGTTCTTTGCTTCAGGCAGAAAATTTGAATTTCGATCAGAAACCGGCAGCGATAATGATCAGGCAAGGGTATTATCAGGAGAACTGCCGGGATATGAAATGCCTAAGGTCAAAAACGCCGCTGGATATTACATAAAAGAAGATATGGACCTTATAGATCTTTTCATAGGAGCGGAGGGAACTCTGGGTATCGTTACGGAAGCGGAGTTTTCTCTGGTGGAAAAACCTAAATATATTTGGGGTATCATAGCGTTTTTTAGAAATGAAGAAAATGGCATAGATTTCTCGGAAATGGTAAAGGACTGTGATGAGCTGAGGAACAGCATAATGTCTGTGGAATTCTTCGACAAAGGTTCTTTGGAGATCCTCAGGGAAAAGGCTGGATCATCGAAAGGCTCCGGCAGATTCAGGATCATACCGTCAGAGTTTAAAGAGGCTGTGTTTACGGAGCTTAAAGGTGAGGCTCATGAGGATATGATCTTAGCGTTGAAACGTCTGGAAGATCTTATCACCGCAGCAGGAGGAAATCCGGATGATGCCTGGTGTGCAGTAAGCGGAAGAAGCTTTGAAGCCTTCAAAGAACTTAGACATGCCACACCGGAGGGTGTAAATAACCGGATAGCTGAGATCAAAAAAAGCTGCCCTGCCATAACCAAACTGGGAAGCGATATGTCTGTTCCCGGAAAGCTGTTTAAAGAAACCGTAAAAATGTATAAAAGAGATCTGGAAAATGCAGGCTTGGAATATGTTATGTTTGGACATATAGGTGATTCTCATCTGCACGTGAATATAATCAGCAGGAACGAAGAAGAGTATTTTAAAGGCAAAGAAATCTTCGCCGGCTGGGCAGAACACATGGGAATGATCGGAGGAAGCATTTCCGCTGAACATGGTGTAGGGAAACTGAAAAGAGAGTTTCTCGTTAAAATGTACGGTGAAAAGTCAGTGGATGAAATGCGGGAATTGAAAAGGATCTTCGATCCTAAAGGTTTACTGGGCCGTGATAATATTTTTTTGTGGGATATTGTTAGATAATAAAAGATTTGAGGAGGAGGAAACTAATGATATTAAAACGTATTACAGCTGTCGTTTTGGCATTGGCAATGGTCGTTTCGGGAAGTGTTTTTGCTTTTGCGGAAGAAGATGTATTTGATGCTTCGAAACCTGACTATTATGATCAGTGGGGCAGAGCGATCTATCTTGATGAATTCGGACAGGCATTTTACATTGATGATGAAGGGTATCCAACGTATGTAGGCACACCTGTGGATGAACATTACGGCGAATATGGCGATGAAACCATAAAATATGATGAGCCGCCGGTGAAAGACAATGGTTCATCGAACAGCGGTGTATCAGGAGATACGATCAGAGTGAATCCTGTTGTCATTTACAAAGAAGGCAGTAAATATGTAGATAAATACGGAAGAGAATTCATTAAAGAAAACGGTACATATTATCCGAAAGCTATTGAAAACTTTGAACGTATTTACGATTATAAGCCGGGCACATTTACTGATGTAGATGAAGATGCCTGGTATGCAGAAAGCGTAGCTACTGTATATGAAATGGGTCTTATGATGGGTGACGGAGAAGGTCATTTCAATCCAAA
>JAFXHN010000040.1 GCA_017536365.1 Bacillota bacterium
CTAACTTATACAAATATAAATACGAAAGACTTTTCTCATATTACAAGCCACTTGAAGAGGATGAAGCTCCTAGAGGAACTGTAGGTATCCCTAGAGTTCTCAATATGTATGAAAACTATCCGTTCTGGTTCACGCTTTTCACAAAGCTGGGCTTCAGAGTGGTGCTTTCACCTCATTCATCTAAAGCTATATATGATTTAGGTATAGAAACCATATCTTCAGATACAGCCTGCTACCCGGCCAAACTGGTGCACGGCCATATCAAAAGCCTGGTAAATCAGGGGATAAAGCATATTTTCTATCCTTCCATCAATCATGAAGTGATAGAGGATGAAAAGAAGGACAATCATTACAATTGTCCTATAGTTGCTACATATCCTGAAGTGGTGAAAAACAATATGGATGAATGTTTTGATGAGAACGATACTTGGTTCGATCATCCTTTCATGCCGTATCACAATAAAGAAAAACTGGCGATAAGATTCTATGAACATTATAAAGGTCATGGGATAACTTTAGCTGAAGTAAAAGCGGCTGTTAAGGCGGCTGAAGCGGAAGATACCGCATTTAAAAATGATATTAGAAATAAAGCTGATGAAATAATCAAATCTTCCAGAGAAATCGGAAGAAAGGTAGTTGTACTGGCGGGAAGACCGTATCATCTTGACCCTGAGATCAATCACGGTCTTGATGAGATCATAACAGCATACGGTATGGCTGTTATAACTGAGGATTCGATAGCACATTTGGCGCATGACCCAAGAAGATTCAGAGTACTGAACCAGTGGACATATCATTCAAGGCTGTACAGAGCTGCGGAAGTAGTGTCTGAAACAGATGATATGGAACTGATCCAGATCAATTCTTTCGGCTGCGGCGTTGACGCTGTGACTACAGATCAGGTAAATGAAATACTTGATTTGAACAACAAGCTGTATACACTTATAAAAATAGATGAAGGTGCAAATTTGGGCGCTGCCAGGATCAGGATACGTTCGCTGAAAGTTGCTGTGGAAGACAGAGAAAGAAACGGCATCAAGCCTGAAAGAAAGGGAGAGCCTTACGTAAACAGAGTAGAATTTACAAAGGATATGCGTAAGGATTATACACTATTGTTCCCTCAGATGGCTCCTTATCATTTCAGTCTTATCGAGACAGCGATCAACAGCGAGGGCTACAAAGTTAAGCTTCTGCCTAAGACAGATAAGCAGGACATTGAGTGCGGCCTCAAGTATCTTAATAACGATGCTTGCTACCCGACTATAGTTTCCCTCGGTCAGATGCTTAGGGCTGTTCAGTCAGGTGAATATGACACGGATCATCTTGCTCTTATGATGTCTCAGACAGGCGGAGGATGCAGAGCCAGCAACTATATTGCACTGCTTAGATATGCTTTAAAGCAGATGGGATACGAGCATATTCCTGTGATTTCCTTCAATTTTGTAGGACTTGAGCCAAATCCGGGATTCAAAATGACCCCTACACTTATAATAAAAGCAGTAAAATCCATACTTTTGGGAGACCTCATTTGTGACCTGCTTTACAGGGTAAGACCGTATGAAGCGGTAAAAGGTTCTGCTGATGAGCTGTATGAAGAATGCAATGTGATTTTAAAGAAAGAAGTTCAGAACGCGGGATTCGGCACATTCCGAAAGACTGTAAGGACAGTAGTAGATAAATTTGAAAAATTTGAAATAGATGAAACCGTAAAAAAACCTAAAGTAGGGGTGGTAGGAGAGATACTTGTCAAGTATCATCCGGGAGCAAACAATGATATCGTAGGCACTATAGAAGCCGAAGGCGGCGAGGCTGTAGTTCCGGGTATGTTTGACTTTTTCCTCTACGGGATGTATAATAAGAAATTCAATTATGAAAAACTTGCGGGTTCATACAAGGACATGGCGGTCAACCTTACGGGTATAAAGATCGCTGAGAAAGTCCGAGATATTATACGCGGAGAACTAAAAGGCAGCAAAAGATTCCACGCTCCTGAAAGGATAGAAGAGGTGGCTAAGCGAGCTGAGAATATCCTTTCAATGGGAAGTCAGTGCGGTGAAGGATGGCTCCTTACCGGAGAAATGGTGGAACTTATGGACAGAGGTATAGAAAACATCGTATGCCTCCAGCCGTTTGCGTGCCTGCCTAACCATGTTACAGGAAAAGGCATGATAAAGCCGATGAGAAAATACAATGAACTTTCTAATATTGCAGCTATAGACTTTGATCCGGGTGCAAGTGAAGTAAACCAGATCAACAGGATAAAGCTGATGATGGCGACCGCGTTTAAGAATATGGAGAAAAAGGAATCCGAAAAACCTATAGGAAATATACATCCGGCAGATTTTGAGGAGGTAGCGGAAAATGAAGGCAGTTATTACAGTATTGGGTAATGACAAAAGAGGAATAATCTATAACGTAACAAAAATACTTGCTGAATCAGATGTAAACATTTTGGACATCAGCCAGACTATCCTTGACGGATACTTTACAATGGTAATGATAGTTGATATTGAAAAGTGCAATATCAAGTTCGAAGAGCTCCAGAACCGTCTTGAAGCTAAAGGCGCAGAAATGGAACTCAATATCAGGATCCAGCATAAACAGATATTTGACTCAATGCATAATATCTAAGGAGGTGTCCAAATGTTAAGTTACGAAGGCATATTACAGACACTTTCTATGATAGACAACCAGAAGCTGGATATCCGTACTATCACTATGGGTATATCTCTTATGGATTGTGCGGACAGCGATGGTGAGAAGGCAAGACAGAAGATTTACAACAAGATCGTGGAGAAAGCAGGCCATCTTGTGGAAGTGGGCCAGGCTATAGAAAAAGAATTTGGTATCCCTATCATAAATAAGAGGATATCTGTAACACCTATATCCATAGTTGCGGGAGCTTCAGCAGACAAAGACTATGTTAAATTTGCAGAAGTTCTTGATAGAGCTGCAAGAGATGTAGGAGTAAACTTTATCGGCGGTTTTTCTGCTCTGGTACATAAAGGATACACAAAAGGAGATGAGATCCTCATTAGATCCATTCCTGAAGCCCTTGCTGTAACAGAAACAGTTTGTTCTTCTGTAAATGTAGGATCTACAAAAGCGGGCATCAACATGGATGCTGTAAAACAGATGGGACAGATCATTGTTGAAGCTGCAAACCTTACAGCAGACAGAGACAGCATTGGCTGTGCTAAACTCGTAGTATTTGCTAATGCAGTAGAAGATAATCCATTCATGGCAGGAGCATTCCACGGTGTGGGAGAACCTGACTGTGTTATAAACGTTGGCGTAAGCGGACCTGGAGTTGTAAAGACTGCCCTTGAGGCCTGCAAAGGCGCGCCGTTCGATGTGGTTGCGGAGACAATAAAGAAGACAGCTTTCCAGATCACAAGAGTTGGACAGCTGGTTGCTTCAGAAGCTTCGAGAAGACTTGGAGTACCTTTTGGCATAGTTGACCTTTCACTGGCGCCTACACCTGCTGTGGGAGACAGTATTGCAAGGATATTAGAAGAGATCGGTCTTGAACACTGCGGTGCACCGGGCACAACTGCTGCACTGGCAATGCTTAACGATGCAGTTAAGAAGGGCGGAGTAATGGCTTCTTCTCACGTAGGCGGACTGAGCGGAGCTTTCATTCCTGTCAGCGAAGACGAAGGAATGATAGAGGCTGCAAGGATAGGCGCACTTACACTTGAAAAACTCGAAGCAATGACCTGTGTATGCAGTGTTGGTCTTGATATGATAGCTATCCCTGGAGATACAACATGGCAGACTGTTGCCGGTATTATCGCCGATGAGGTTGCTATAGGTATGGTAAACAACAAGACAACAGCTCTCAGACTTATCCCTGCTATTGGAAAAGGCGTGGGAGAAGAAGTAAGCTTCGGAGGACTTCTCGGAAGCGCACCTATAATGCCTGTAAACAAATACAACTGTGATGTACTTGTAAACAGAGGCGGCAGGATACCTGCTCCTATACATTCCCTCAGAAACTAAAAAATTATTTACCTTTAATATAAATGGGTGTATAATATTCGGGTAAAATATATAATTTAGGCCTAAAACGGCCGATAAGGAGTTTATTATGGGAAGACACGGAACAATTGCAGGTAGAAAAGAAAAACAGGATGCTAAGAGATCACAGATCTTTACAAAATATGCAAGAGCTATAGCTGTTGCAGCTAAAGGCGGAGGAGATATGGAATACAATATCGCTCTGAAAAACGCTGTAGAAAAAGCTAAAGCTATCAATATGCCTAACGATAATATCAACCGTGCTATCAAAAAAGGTACAGGCGAACTTGGCGGCGAATCCTACGAAAGCGGTGCTTTTGAAGGTTACGGCCCAGGTGGAGTTGCTATCATCGTTGAAACTCTTACAGACAACAAAAACAGAACAACATCCGCAGTTAAGCACGCATTTGATAAATGTGGCGGAAACCTTGGTGTACCGGGCTGTGTAGGATATATGTTCAACAGAAAAGGCTTCATCCTCATCGAAAAGACAGATGATGTTACAGAAGACGAACTTATGGAAGTTGGAATGGAAGCAGGCATGGAAGACATGATCGTTAACGATGACAGCTTTGAAATCTACACAGATCCATCTGATTTCGCTGCTGTAGCAGATGCTCTCAGAAATGCGGGCTATGAACTTTTAGAATCAGACATCGACATGATCCCTTCAATGACTTTAAATCCTGCTGAAGGAGATATAAAGAATCTCAAAAAGCTCGTTGCAATGCTTGAAGATGACGATGATGTTCAGAAGGTTTACCACAACTGCGAAGTTGATTTAGAAGACTAATAAGTAAAATTAAAGGGCGGAAAATTTCCGCCCTATATCATTTTTTGTGCTGCTTTAAGCAGTGTATTTTTTTTATTATCTATTTCTTCGTTTATGACCATCATAAGAAGAGTTTCTAAAATCTGCCCGATTTTTTTCCCTTGAGGGACCCCAAGTTCCATAAGGTCTTTTCCGTTTATTTTCAGATCTTTTATTTTAAAACACTCTTCTTCCGAAATGACCTTTTCAAAGACTTTTGCGGTTTCATCCAGAAGAGCAAGCTTTTCCGGGATGTAGTGAGGACTTTGAGCTGATATATCAGCTCTTCTGACCTTCAGCAGAAGCCTGAAATTTTCTTCTCCAATTTTGTTAAGAAGCTTTTTTACGCTCTTTGGCACTGCAGGAAATCTGAAATCATGATACTGGATCAAAGTGCATACTGTTTCAGTAATGTCATTAGGGTACTTCATATAACCTAGTATATTCTTTGCCATGGCCGCGCTTTTTCCGGGATGATTATAAAAATGATAGATGCCATATGAATCCATAGTGCAGCTGGAAGGCTTTCCTATATCATGCAAGAGCATGGTGAGTCTAAGTACCAGCTCTGCGGGGGCAGAGGCAACAGCTTCTATGGTATGGATCCATACATCATAGCAATGGTGAGGGTTATGCTGATCAAAACCTATCATAGGTTTTATCTCAGGAATGATGGTTTGAAGTATATCGGAATATTCAAACAGGATGAACTTAACGTCTTTGCCCATAAGAAGCTTGTTTAACTCAACAGCTTTTCGTTCCTGGGATATCTCGTTCAGAAGATGCTTGTTTTTGAACATTGAGTCCGAGGTGGCCTTTTCTATGGTAAATCCCAAAGCTGAAGAGAATCTCAATGCTCTCATTATCCTCAATGCATCTTCAGAGAAACGTTCGTCAGGCTCTCCGATACATCGTATTATTCCTTCTTCTATATCTTTCATTCCGCCAACAAGGTCAAGTACACCTTCATCAGGGTGATAGAGGAGACCGTTCATAGTGAAATCCCTGCGCTTCACATCTTCTTCCGGAGTTTTGACGAAGCTTACGCTGTCAGGTCTTCTGTGATCGGAATACTCCGATTCGCATCTGAAAGTGGTTATTTCTATATTTTCTCCGTTGATAACAGCGGTCACTGTACCGTGAGCTATGCCGGTGACTATAGTTTTAAATCCTTGTGCTTCAAAGGTCTGTTTTGTTTCCTCCGGTTCTGCAGAAGTGGTTATATCCCAGTCTTGAGGAGCTTTACCCATGACAAGATCCCGCACACAGCCTCCGGCCAGGTATGCGAGATGACCACCATTATTTAGGATATTCAGAGCTTTCAAAGCTTCAGATGAGATTTCAAACATAGTAAGTTCCTTAACAAAAAATATATATAAAATACATTAATTGGGTATTAATATTCCAACGTTTATGTGGTATAATCGACCCATAAAAACATATATTAAAAGTATCCCCTGAGGTATGCGTTTTAGCTTTTTAATTCAACCTACACTTCGCATAAGGGAGCTCTAAAATCGTTTCTTGTATTATGACAGGCCGCATCAGATCAGCGGAAGCCAGAGGACAAGAACAGGGCACCCACCTATCATATGATAGGGCGTGAATTAACGGCTA
>JAFXHN010000041.1 GCA_017536365.1 Bacillota bacterium
AGACAGAACCCGGCTTACAGACTTGCTCACATATACATAAATGATCAGTCCTGCTCACGCAGGACTTTTTTATTAGGGAGGATAAAATGTTAGTATCAAAACAGGGATATGAGATCCCTTATATATATGAAGGCAAAGGAAATGAGAAAAAGATCGTTATAATAAGTCACGGCTTTGGAAGCAGCAAGGAAAGCCCTACTGCAGTTACTGCGGCAGCAAGATTCAACGAAGCAGGGATAGGAGCGGTAAGGTATGATCATCCGGCTCATGGAGACAGCCCTGTTGACGGAGAATACTTCAGGATAGAAAATTGTTTAAATGATCTTGAAAGTGTAGAAAACATGGTGGCGGAAAGATTTCCTGGTGCGGAGATATCATATTTTTCTTCTAGCTTCGGAGCTTTTATAAACCTGATTTATATTTCGACCCGCAGTCATAGAGGAACAAGATCCTATCTTAGATGCGCGGCAGTGGATATGCCCGGGATAATAAAGGGCTGGATGTCCGAAGAGGACATAAAGGAAATGGATGAAAAGGGATATCTGGTCATTGATGAGGATTACGTTAGACCGCTAAAAATAGTGAAAGGCTTTTGTGAAGACCTTGAAATGATCGATCTGTATAAAGGATTTGAACCTAAAGGAACGAAGCTTTTGATGATCCATGGAACCGATGATGAGACTGCTCCTTACGAGGATTCTAAGGCTTTTGCGCAGTTATACGGCATAGATCTAATCAGCGTTGAAGGTGCAGACCACAGATTTACACCGGAAGGAGCTATGGATATAGTAAGAGAGGAAGCGGTAAGGTTTATAAATAAAATATAAAAGATGATATAAGGCAATATTTGCGTATTGATAAGTAAAATCCCGAAAAGATATAATAATTTGTAGACTTTTTTGCCGAAATTATTTTGGCGGAGAGGAGATAGGGATGACAGAGAAAACCTTGAGAGCAGGTATCGATGTAGGTTCAACTACAGTTAAGATATCTGTTATCGATGGCGAAAACAATTTAATATATAAAAGATATTCAAGACATCTGTCAAATATATTTGAAAAGGTCCATGAACTTTTGGAAGAAGCCCATGAGGAACTGGGCGATGTGGATATGCATATCGCGGTCACCGGTTCCGGAGGACTGGCTCTTGCTGAAATGCTGGAACTGCCTTTTACTCAGGAAGTAATAGCCTGCAGCAAAGCAATAGAAACATTTATACCACAGACAGATGTAGCTATAGAACTTGGCGGAGAAGATGCAAAGATCACCTTCTTCAAACCGTCTATTGAACAGAGGATGAACGGTACCTGCGCCGGGGGTACAGGAGCTTTCATCGATCAGATGGCGGTGCTTTTAAACACTGATTCATCAGGTGTTAATGAGTATGCAAAAAACAGCACTATGATCTATCCTATAGCGGCCAGATGCGGAGTATTTGCAAAGACCGACATCCAGCCTCTTATCAATGAAGGGGCAAAGATGGAGGATATTTCTGCTTCGATTTTTCAGGCTGTGGTAAATCAGACTATTGCAGGGCTTGCCTGCGGAAGGACTATCAAAGGCAATGTAGCGTTTTTAGGGGGCCCGCTCTTTTTCCTTTCGGAATTAAGGAAGAGATTCATAGTGACTTTAGGTCTTACGGATGAACAGATAATTTTCCCGGATGATGCGCATTATTATGTATCTATGGGAGCTGCCCTTATTTCAGGTCAGTATGAAACTTTTAGCTTCAGACAGATGGTAGATAAGTTCAATCACAAAAAGAATGTCACCATAGAAGCGACCCAGCATCTTCCTGCGTTGTTTGAAAAAGAAGAGGATTATCTTGAGTTCGTTGCAAGACATGGTGAGAATACAGTTGACAGAGCTGTATTGAGTGAAGCAGAAGGGCCTCTGTATCTTGGCATAGATGCAGGTTCCACTACAACGAAGGCGGCACTGATAGATCATCAGGGAAGGCTGCTGTATTCATTCTATAAAAACAATGAGGGCAAACCTCTTGACGCAGCAGGAGAAATGCTGAAAGAGCTTTATCCTCAGATACCGGAAAAAGCATATATAGCAAATACAGTTTCGACCGGTTACGGTGAGGCTTTGATCAAAGCTGCCTACGGCGCTGATCTTGGGGAGATCGAGACTATGGCGCATTTTAAAGCGGCTAATCACTTTATGCCGGGAGTGACTTTTATCCTTGATATCGGCGGTCAGGATATGAAATGCATGATGGTCAAGGACGGATATATATACAATATTCTTCTTAATGAAGCTTGTTCTTCAGGATGCGGATCATTCATTGAAACCTATGCAAAATCAATGGATCTTAGCGTATCAGAATTTGCAAAGAAAGCTATCGAAGCTCAGAATCCTGTAGATCTGGGTACAAGATGTACAGTATTTATGAATTCTAAGGTAAAGCAGGCTCAGAAAGAAGGGGCTACTATAGGAGATGTGTCCGCAGGACTGTCATATTCCGTTATTAAGAATGCGTTGTATAAAGTTATAAAACTTAGAAATCCAAAAGATGCAGGAGACAAGATCGTTGTTCAGGGCGGCACTTTCCTAAATGATGCGGTACTTAGAAGCATCGAACTTATAATGGAAAGAGATGTGGTCAGACCTGACATTTCCGGCATCATGGGCGCTTTCGGCGCAGCTCTTATAGGTAGAGAAAGATGCGAAGAAGGCCATGTTTCTACGATAATTCCTTATGAAGAACTTAGCGTTTTTGAAGCAAAGGTAAGCAGTGCAAGATGCGGCAGATGTGAAAACAGATGTCTGCTTACTATAAACACATTTTCAGACGGAAAGAAGTTCATAACAGGAAACAGATGTGAAAAAGGCGCAGGCATCTTAAGAGA
>JAFXHN010000002.1 GCA_017536365.1 Bacillota bacterium
GAATCAAGAAACAACAATCAGAATAACAGCCAGAACAATAATCAGAACAGATCTCAGAACAGCCAGAGAAACAATCAGGAAAGATTCTAAGATCATTTATAATTTCAAAAACAAAAAGCTCAGGGACGGATAACCGTCCCTGAATAACTTTACTTAACTAAAAAGGATTTATTTCTGTGCAGCAGCTAAGAGTGCATCAGCGTTGTCCCATTCAGCGATGATCTGTGGGATAACCTTATAAAGGTCACCAACGATGCCGTAGTCAGCAACTTCGAAGATAGGAGCATCTGGATCTTTGTTGATTGCAACGATACAATCAGATGTCTGCATACCTGCTAAGTGCTGGATAGCGCCGGAGATACCGCATGCGAAGTAGATCTTAGGCTTAACTGTTGTTCCTGTCTGTCCAACCTGGTGTGAATGATCGATCCAACCAGCGTCTACGGCTGCTCTTGATGAACCAACTACGCCGCCAACTTTTTCAGCGAATTCTCTGATAAGGTTGAAGCCTTCTGGTCCGCCAAGTCCTCTTCCGCCTGAGCAGATGATTTCAGCGTCTGTTAATGAAACGAGTTCTTTTGCAGCTTTAACAACTTCAACAACCTGTGTTCTGATATCAGCTTCTGTGAGGTTAACTTTAACGTCGATAGCTGTACCTGTAAGAGATTCGTCTTTTTCTCTCTTCTTCATAACGCCAGGTCTTACTGTTGACATTGTAGGTCTTGTTCTTGGTGTGATGATTGTAGCCATGAGGTTACCACCGAATGCAGGACGAGTCTGCTTAAGAAGAGCTTTCTTAGGATCGTCTGGTGTGAGACCTTTTGTATTGCATGTTGTTTTAGCTTCTAAGAAGTTGATGTAGTTGTTCATATCGATGTCGAGTCTTGTGCAGTCAGCTGTTAAACCTGTGTTTAATCTAGCAGCTACTCTTGGAGCTAAGTCTCTTCCGATATGTGTAGCACCGAAGATAACGATTTCTGGTTTGATATCTTCGATAGCGTCGAATAATACTTTTGTATATCCGTCTGTTGTGTAGTTTTTAAGTAATGGGCTTGCAAGTGTATAAACTTCGTCAGCGCCATAAGCAAATAATTCTGCTTCTAATGGCTTAACGTCTTCTTCTGCACCGATGAGAACGCCGCAAACTTTTGTGCCTTCTGGCATTTCTCTAGATAATCTGTAACCTTCGCCGATGAGTTCGAGAGCTACGTTCATGAGTTTACCATGTCTCTGTTCAGCATAAACCCAAATGTTTTTAACATCATCAAAGTTAATTGCCATATCTGTTCCTTCCTCCTTATTAAATTATATTCTTTTCTTTCAAGCCTACGAGTAAGTTCACAGCTAATTCTTTATCTGTGTCGCCAGCAACTTTCTGTCCAGCTCCCTTTGGCTTTGGTGTGAATGATTTGAATACGTTTGTTGGGGAAGCTTTTAAGCCAACTGTTGTAAGGTCTACGCCGATGTCAGCAGCATTCCAAACTTTAATGTCGTGCTTCATAGCTTTGTAGATACCTTTGATGTACATGTATCTTGGTGTGTTGAGTTCTTTGATAGCTGTGAGTAAGCAAGGTGTCTGTAATTTGATTAATTCATAACCATCTTCGAGTGCTCTTTTAACTGTGATTTCATTTCCTTCGATAGCGAATTCTTTAACGTATGAAACCTGTGGGATTCCTAATTTTTCAGCGATCTGTGGACCAACCTGAGCTGTGTCACCGTCGATAGCCTGTCTGCCAGCGAAAATGATGTCATATTCGCCAACTTTAGCGATACCAGCTGAAATAGCGTTTGATGTAGCCCATGTATCTGAACCACCAAGAGCTCTATCTGATAAGAGGATAGCATCATCAGCACCCATAGCGAGGCATTCCTGTAACATTTCTGTTGCCTGTGGAGGTCCCATTGTGATTACTGTAATTGTTGTGCCAGGAAATGCATCCTTAATTTTTAAAGCTTCTTCTAAAGCGTTAGCATCGTCGTTATTTAAGATACTTGGAACGCCGTCTCTGATAAGTGTTCCTGTTTCAGGATTTGTTTTGATTTCGTTTGTATCAGGAACCTGCTTTGCGCATACGATAATTTTATATGCCATGTCCTATTCCTCCTTCTCTTATTTCTTTCCGAAGATTTTACCAGCGATAACGATTTTCTGAACTTCAGATGTACCTTCATAGATTTCAGTAATCTTAGCGTCTCTCATCATTCTTTCAACTGGGTAATCCTTTGTATAACCATAACCACCGTGGAACTGTACGCACTTAGTTGTTACGTGCATAGCTGTTTCACCAGCGAATAATTTAGCCATTGCTGAAGCTTCTGAATATTCCTGATGGAGGTCTTTGAAGTTAGCAGCTCTGTAGATAAGAAGTCTAGCAGCTTCGATCTGTGTCTTCATAGCAGCCATTTCGAACTGGAGAGCCTGGAACTTGCTTAATGTTTTACCAAACTGTTTTCTTGATTTCATGTATTCAACTGTTACGTCGAAAGCACCCTGTGCAATACCGAGAGCCTGTGAAGCGATACCGATACGTCCGCCGTCGAGTGTTGACATAGCAACTTTGAAACCTTCGCCAACTTTACCAAGAACGTTTTCTTTAGGAACGATGCAGTCCTGCATGATAAGTTCTGTTGTTGATGATGCGCAGATACCTAATTTGTCTTCTGTTTTACCAATTGAGAAACCTTTGAAACCTTTTTCAACGATGAACGCTGTGATTCCGCCACGTGTTCCTTTTGTTTTATCTGTCATAGCTAAGATAACGAATGTATCAGCATATCCACCGTTTGTGATGAATACTTTTGCGCCGTTAAGTACATAGTGGTCGCCCATGTCAACAGCAACTGTCTGCTGACCAGCAGCGTCTGTACCAGCACCAGGTTCTGTTAAACCGAAAGCACCGATTTTTCTACCTGAAGCTAAATCTGGAACGTACTTTTTCTTCTGTTCTTCATTACCCCAAGCAAAGATAGGCCATGTACAAAGTGAAGTATGAGCTGAGCAGATAACGCCTGTTGAACCGCAAACTCTTGATAATTCTTCTACTGCGATTGCATATGATACGTGATCTCCGCCTGCACCTTCGTATTCTTCTGGATAAGGGATACCCATAATTCCGTATTTAGCCATTTTTTCTACTGTTTCAACTGGGAATCTATGTTCTCTGTCGCACTCAGCAGCAATAGGCTCAACTTCGTTAGCAGCAAACTTTCTTACCATTTTTCTAACTGCTTCTTGTTCTTTGGTAAGATTAAAATTCATTTGAAATCCTCCTTTTTTAGTCAAGTGATTTTTTTATCTGAAGAGAAGACCGCTCCTAAAAAAGGGCATAGGAATCCTCTCAGAAATACCCTATCATCTATCATACAAAAATACCCGACAATGTCAAGAGCAGTTGTCCTCAACTTTACAAAAAAAATGAATTTTTTTGGAAAAAAATTTAGAATACTGCCAATTTAAGGGGTTATATCGAGTAAAAATAAAATATATTGATGATATGATAGTTTGATATTAATATATATAGTAGTCAGAATCAAGTAAAAAAAGTATTGAAATTTAAAAAATGTAAACGTTGCCAACAATAAAATACAGATATTTACAAAAATCCAAATTTTTACGAAAGGAACGACCGAAAATCATGAATATCGATCTGTTTATTTTGTCATCAAAACCCCAAAAGTTTTATGTGAAAGCAAGAAAGGAATATGAAAAAAGACTGGGAAGATATTGTAAATTAACGGTAAAAGAATTTAAGAATAAAGAGAAAATGGAAAAGGCGCTTCCTCAGGATCAAATGATCATTTTTGTAGATGAGACAGGCAGACAAATGTCTTCGGAAAAGCTCGCGGAAAGCATTTCTGCTGCAGAAGTGGGAGGCATATCAAAGGTTACCGTTGCGGTAGGATATCCATATGAAGGATCCTTGTTGGAGAATATGAACAGACTGGCTGTGAGCAGGATGAGCCTGTCTTCGGATCTTCTAAGCGCGGTGGTGCTGGAGCAGATATACCGGGCGTACAAGATCATAAATGGTGAAACTTACCATAAATAATAATGTAGAAATCATTTTAATGACAAGCTGATCTGCTCCATCAGCATTATTCTCATTAGCTGGTGAGGAAAGGTCATAGGGGAGAAGGAAAGTTTGAAGTCAGCACGTTTAAGGACCTCGTTTGAAAGCCCCAAAGAACCTCCGATCACGAATACTAAGTCGTCTCTGCCTTTGTTTTTACATTCTCTGATCTTATTTTTGAGCTTTTCGGTATTTAACTGTTCTCCGTCGATAGCTAAAGCAATAACATATTGAGAGGAGCCGATCTTTTTCAAAAGGCCGGCGCCTTCTTTGTTTTTGACAGCTTCCATAACGGCGGCAGAAGCATTCTCTTCGTTTTTTTCATCCGGGATCTCGATTATTTCGAAATCACAGTGTTTTGATATATTAGAAGAAAGGAAGCCGGAAGCTTCCTTTAAATAATCTTCTTTTAGTTTTCCTACTGCTGCGATCGTGATCTTCATAGCAAATAAACTCCGCTCATTTCGTCCCTGGCAAGCAGATCGATCTTCAGCTTGTCGCAGGGGAAAATATTATAGGTTTCAAGAATGTTTAATATAGTTTGATAAGCCATTTCCGGAAAATTGTTTTCCTTACTCAAATGAGCCAAAAGAAATCGTTTTTGTTTTGGATCTTGTTTTAAAATCTTTGCAATGATCTCTCCTGCGGCTTCGTTTGAAAGATGTCCGCAGTCGCTGAGGATCCTCTGCTTTAAAAACCAGGGATAACGTCCCATTTTGAGCATATCTTCATCGTGATTTGCCTCCAGTATAATGAGATCTGCAGACGCAAGTTCTTTTATGATCTCGTCGGTAGCACAGCCGGTGTCGGTGGCGGTGCAGATTTTTGACCCCTGGCAAGAGATGGAAAAGCCTACTGTATCTGCAGCGTCATGGTATACGGGAAAGGCTTTTATTTCAAGATCTCCAATGTAAAAAATTTCATTGTTTGAAAAAAGATTAAACCTGGTTTGCTCCCAATATTTACAAAGGTTTTTTAATTCCAAAAATGTTTTTTCGTTTGTAAAGACAGGAAGTCCGTATTTTTTACTGAGCACATCGATCCCTTTGATGTGGTCGGAATGTTCATGAGTCAGCAGTATACCGGACAGGTCTTCCGGAGCCAGATTCAGGCAGGAAAGACTGTCGGTGATTTTCTTTGCGGATATCCCTGCGTCGACAAGTATGTATGTTGAATCAGAGCCCAGCAGATAGGAGTTTCCGCTGCTTCCGCTGGACAAAGAACAAAATTTTAATGCCAATTTAAGCCTCCTGTTAATTATAAGCAGAAATATAAGTGATACTGTTGTCGGAAGCTGTTATCTTCCAGGTTGGGAACGCCGTATCGGAAGTGATATTTCCGTCATAAGGCGAATCTATCATATAGACTAAAGAGACATCGATGATCTCTTTTGCACTGTTAGGATCGGCGCTTTTTAGTTGATTCATATATTTAAGCAGTGCGGAAGCGGCAGGGATTATCTCCTGCTTACTGTTTCCGGAGATCTCTGCTGTTGCGTGATTTTTAAGCATTTCTGTTACGCCGTCCGAGGAAACGTAGCATAAGATGTAGCTGTCTTCCAGTTTGTAGTCTTCGTAGTAACTGCCGAATGTCACAATATATCTGCCGGAACCATCCTCAGAAGGGTATACATTAACGGCCTGGAGACTGTTGTTTTCTCCCTGAGGCAGATTTAAACCTGAAATAAAGCTGTTTGCCAGATCTAATGCAGTGTTTTCTGTTAAAGTAAGAGCTGTTTCCGATGATGTGTAGAAAAAACTGCCGTTGTCTTGATCATATGTCAAAGTAAGGACCGGCATTTCCGGATCTGTTTCCGGGATTTTTGAAGAAACTGTTATATCATTTTTAGACAAAACGACAAGAGCATCTTCTACAGAAATGGAATTATCTCCATGCCTGTTTTCCCGGTCCGAGAAGATCAGTAAAGATATAAGGAGTATATCTGTCAGGATCAAAGCTATTATTAAAATGTTTTTGATTTTTGACCATTCCATAATTAATGCTCCGTTTCGTTAAGATATCCGAGAAGCTCTCCGGAATATAAGTTATAAAACGCTTTAAAACCGGAAAAGTCTATTACCCAGGCGGGTATAAATCTAACCTGATCTTCAAAGGTTTGAGAATAGTATCCCGTACTTATAGAAGAAATGTTGCTTACTACAAGATCAAAAAGATCCATTTCCTGATCATTAGGAGTAATAATATCATGTTCCAGCAGAGCCTGAGCGATCTTTTGATGATCCTTAGCCAAAATATCGGTTATCAATGAATTTGCTGTATTTTCCGGATAAGTTTCCGTAAAAGAACCTTCGTGAAAAGATGTCATGCTTCCTCTGTAATATGTGATCTGATCGCCGGTTATTTCTATGGTTATCTGAGAAGAGCTGTTTCCATAGAGCGTGCGGTTTTCATATTCTGCTGAAAAATCGAAATTATAAGTATCTACTTTAGGAACGGAAGTTGAAGAGACCGATCTCAGTTGTGAAGAGATCTTGTCCGTGCCGAAAGAATACCATCCTCCATGAGAAGAGATAAAAGAAACCGCCGTATCGAATACATTGTTGAATTCCGTTGGATTTTCATCGGAAGAAGGTGTTTCTTTGTATTCAAAAATACCGTTTTTGTATATGGTAAGCATTTTTTCGCCGTAACCATACATATATGTTATAGTGCCGCTGTCGTCAACTATCCTTCTTACGAAATCCAGATTTTCGCCGAAAAATGTCTTTGCAAGCTCTTTTTCAGAAGACAGGATGCTTTCATTTGCGGTTTTGGCAAAGGAAAGCTCAGGCAGAAGGACTGCGGTGCTGAATGGTGCCATTTTGTAATTCTCTGTTCCAAGAAACATATAAATAGGGTAATACTGGTCTGAAACAGTGTGGCTTATTTCCGAAACCTTTTCCTCTAATGGATAAAAATCCGAATCGGAGATTATGCGATAGTATTTATCCGAAACATCATCTTTGATGAAAAGACTTGTAGTGCTTGCTTCCGACATAGCGACAGACGAAACATGGCTGAAATAGTCTGATTGACCAAAGTTTGATCCTCCAAGACTTTCAAAAAATGCCACCGGCAAATCGTAACCGAAAACAAACTGTATGGATTTCATATCCATGGTTTCGAGCCATTGTGCTTCCGAAAGCTCTTCTATCATAAGATTTTCCATTTCGGAGAAAACAATGTATGAATCCACGAAATCTGACCAGAGCTGTGGAGCAAGATCCTGACAGCTGGTATAGATCCCGTTTCCAAAATTTACATCTACCGTTTCCGGAGCCACAAATGATGCTGTATCCGGAGGAGTTTCTCCTGTAAACAGGGTAGATGGAAAGTGCCCGTTCACGGATTCTTTGATGCCGGATATGGAAGAACCCTGCCAGTAAAAATACGAAAGTAGTACTGTCAGTAAAAACAGTACTACTATTATAATTGTTTTAAATCTTTCCTTATAAACTGATCTGTTCACTTATTCCTCCGCTGCTGAGCCGAACAAGCTTTTGAATACACTTTGGAAGAAGAGTACCTTGTTTGAAGGCTGGGATTCATAAATGGTAGTGGTAGTCTTAGATGCATTCGGCTTTACTATAAAATATTTACTGTAAGTATCGGTAATATTTCCGTTTCCGTCCAAAGAATCTACCTTTAGAGAATAAAGTCCCGGTTCTATGTCATTTAACTGCTTGGTGTAGAAACCGATCCGGTCTCTTTTTTCATAATCTTCGGAAATACCGATCTGTTCTTCCACTGTAAAAGAGATCGCAGGGACCATAGATAAAGAATCCGCCGAAGTATAGTTTGGATAAGAAAACACTGTGAAACGCAGGGCGGTACCTTCATCGACTTTAACGGAAATAAGGAGATTATCGCCGTAGGCAACTCCTTCATCAGAGGTATATGGACTGATGATAGAATAATCGTCATGACTGTCCTGGGCAAAAACCATAACAGATGAGCTTATGCAAAGTATTAAAGCTATCAAGACGGAAAGTATTTTTCGCATCAGGTCATTATCCTCCTATTTTTATAGTTACATTCCAGTATAAAATATAATTATTACAGTCTCGTTACATGAGATTTAAAACGAATTTACATAATAATGGAAGCAAAAAGGGTAAAATCATTGCAACAAGGGAAGAATTCTTGTACAATCACTATAATATTTATGCAGACGAGGGAAATATGAAGATATTAAAGTTATACACTGACGGAGCTTGCTCCGGAAATCAAAATAAAGAAAATATAGGCGGCTGGGGGGCGGTATTGGAATACGGCGTACACCAGAAACAGATATATGGGGGAGAATTTGATACCACCAATAACCGTATGGAAATGACCGCGCTTTTAAAGGCGTTTGAAGCAATAAAAAATGACGGCCAAATTATATGGGTATTTTCGGACAGCTCGTATCTCATGAACTGTTTCCGGGACAAATGGTACGTAAAATGGATGAAAAACGGCTGGAAAAACAGTGCAAAAAAAGATGTTGAAAACAGAGATATCTGGGAGAAACTGATCCCTTATCTCGACAGACATACCATAAGCTTTTTCAGAGTCAAAGGCCATGTGAATCTTAAAAGCAAAAGTGTGGACAAAGAAAAACTTTTTGAAACCTTTAAAGAGTGGAACGGTCCGGATTTTTCAATGGAAGACTTTATGCATGTTACGCAGATGAATAATCTGGCGGATGAATTGGCAAACAAATGGATGAATGAGAATCGTTGATCGTGAATAATATAGGGGCGTGTAAAACACGCCCGTTTTTTTATGAAAAAAGGATCATTTTATCAAGCTTTGACTGATTTCGTCTGCTCACAGGGATTATCTTATCAACGGAAATCAGAGCTATCCCTTCAGAGTGGAGATAGCTGATCTCATAAAGATTCACTATATATCCCTGATGCACCCTTAGGAACATGTTGGGATCCAGGATCTCTTCCAGCTTTTTCAATGAAGAATAAAAACTGAAAGATCCGTTATGGGTATACAGCTGTACTTTATGCCCCTTTTTTTCAATATAAATTATATTTTCTTGGCGTATTTTTCTGATAACGCCGTTCTTTTCTTTGCAGTGAAATGAAATAAAAGTATGATCTTGCAAAGAGCATTGCCCCGGAAGATTTTTTGTTAAAAAATAATGGTTTACCAATTCTTTGATCTCGCTTTGCATTGCTGCATCCGGATGTTCGGTAGCGATTTTAAGCAGATAAATAATCATAACACACTACACACTCCTGTTAGATTTTTCTTTAGGTAAAACAGGAAACGGGAATCTTTATTATAGATTAAAGCAAGGTTCAAAGGTTTTCAATAGCGGGTTTTACACAAAAATTCGCCGAAAATGAAAATCAGCCGGATAATTTTTGGAGAGCTGCCAGAGTTTTGCGAACATCTTCTTCCGTATTAAAAATCCCGGGGCTCATTCTGACAGCACCGATGCCATAAGTCCCTATTGCTTTATGAGCTAAAGGTGCGCAATGGTATCCGGCCCTCACAGCTATCCCGAAACGATGGTTCAATTCGTGAGCAGCAGTTTCACAATCTATGCCTTTTATATTAAAGGTAAGGATCGCGGTTTTTTTTGAAGGATCTGAAGGGCCATAGATTTGTATATTAGGCATATTTCCAAGGCCATCACTCAGCATTTCTATGATGTGCCTTTCCCACTGCTGTATAGTTTCCATCCCTAATCCTTCAATGAATTTTATGCCTTCTCTCAATCCGATTATACCCGGACCGTTCACGGTACCTGCCTCGTACCCTTCGGGGAAATATCTGGGCTGGTACAGACTGGCAGAATCTGTACCGGTACCTCCTTCTTTAAGCGGGACAAGCTCTATACCCGGACGGAGATACAGAAATCCGGTGCCGGGAGGACCGAAAAGGCTTTTATGACCCGGGCATGCCAGGATATCTATATTCTGTGCCTGTATATCTATAGGGATCACTCCCGCGCTTTGAGAGGCATCTGTCATAAACAAGATCCCTTTTTTTCTGCAAAGGCGCCCGATCTCATTTATAGGGAGGATAGTTCCCGTCACGTTTGAGGAATGGGTGCATATAACGAGTTTGGTGGAAGGGGAGAGGGCTGTTTCTACATCCCGGGCTAAAATGCAGCCTTCTTTGTCGGCAGGGACCACAGTAACGCGGATCCCTTTTAATTCTTTCAATGGTCTAAGCACAGAATTGTGTTCCATAGCGGTGGTCACCACATGATCTCCCGGTTTTAATATCCCCTTTATTGCCAGGTTGAGGGATTCGGTGGCGTTTGAAGTAAAAACCACCCTTAGAGGATCAGTCATATTAAAAAAATCTGCAATGGATTCCCGGGCATCATATATTCGAGAGGCCATTTTAGAGGCCATATCGTGACCGGATCTTCCGGGATTTGCGCAGTAATGGGTCAAACAATGAGTCATTTCAGCCACGACCTTTCTTGGTTTGGGAAAAGTAGTGGCGGCATTATCAAGATAAATCAAAAAATCACACTCCTTGGGTAATAATTACAGTTTATGTAATTTGCACCTTAAAGTGTGATTATCTGTTTTTTATGTTTCACGCGAAACATTTTTATTTTGGGGTCAGTCTGCGCAGAATCGTTTTTCTAAAAACTCTATAAACTTTTTTGTTATAGGGGAAGCGTCTTTTTTGCTTGTGTACGCGAGAGCTAAAGTTCTGTCGTAGCTTTCTTTAAATTCATATATATTCAGTAAAGAGGTAAACTCTTCCGCCAGCGTAGACGGTAATATCCCAACACCCGGATTGTTCTGCACCATTTTTATAAAAGCAAGGGTATTTTTTGTGGTTATGCTTACATCAAGCTTGTTGATATCTGTGGAAAAAATTCTAGAGATCTCGTAGGCATCTATGCCGTCCACAAGTATGAGATTTTCTGCGAGGACCTCTTCCTTTGTGACAGCTTTTGGATCGGCAAAATTCGGACGGTAGTTTTTTCCGCTTACTATAACAAAACGATCTCGGATAACGGGGAGAAGATTGAACTCGGCTGCAGTCGGAAGCATCACGAAGCCGCACTCTACATCTTTGTGTAAGAGCCAGCGTTCATTGTCGATGTAAGAGCCGTTTTTTAAATCAAATGCGATATTAGGGTAAAGTTTTTTAAATTCACTGATTATTTCTGGGAGAAAAGAAGTGGATATAGTGTCCATAGAGCCAATGGTTATACTTCCTGTCATTAAACCTGTCATATCGCTTGCAGCCTGCAAAAGAGAGTTGTTTTCAGATACTACATTTTTTATGTAGGGGAGCAAAGCTTTTCCTGCAGATGTTAGTTTTACTCCGTTTTTAGTTCTGGAGACCAGCTTGAGCCCCAGTTCGTTTTCTAAACTGTTTATCATATGAGAAGCGCCGGGCTGAGAATATCCCATTTTTTCTGCCGCCGCACTGATACTGCCGGTTTCTATAGAATTTAATAATATCTCGTATTTTAAGGTATCCATTATACACCTCCAATGGAATTAACGGGCAGGAATGTTTTTTAAATTGTAACATACCGAAAAACACCTTACAATATATTGATTAACTGACGTAATATCGATATTTCCTTTATCTGATGAAGGATTTATGCGTTTGAAGAAAGAATTGGAGCGTATTACTATGTTTATAACAAAATTTGCAAATTAATTCGTAAATGATCATTCCGGAATCTGATCTGAATTTCACTTGAAATGAGGTGATGGTCTATATGGTTGAAAAAAAAGACATCAGGATTTATAAAGCTTTCATTCTTCTTCAATGTGTAATGTGGGGGATAGGGACCCCGGTAACAAGATTTGTATATTTATCGATCACACCCTTCTGCTATATGGTGATAAGGTTTGGGCTGGCAGCGATAGTGTTAGCGGTCTTCTTTTTTAAATACATTAAGGCAGATTTGAAATGGGAAAAACTAAAAGGGTGTATATTGACCGGTGTGTTTGTGGCGGCAACGTATATTTTCGCCAATCTTGCTGTGGCGGAAGCAATGGTCACTATAGCCGGGTTCTTGATGGGGATATCTGTTGTGTTTACGGCGTTGTTCTCGGTAATGTTCTTAAAAACCAGGATCGACAAAAAGTTTATTTCTTCTTTGGGGCTGGTTTTGATAGGGATGTATATGATGTGCTGCGGCGGTATAGGAAAGTTCTCTTTTGGTCTTGGAGAATTCTATGCGCTGCTTAGTTCTATATGTATGGCGGCGGCATTGATGCTAAGTGCAAAATATATAAAAGAGGTCAGTCCGGCCACATTATCGGCGGTACAGTGCTTCATGACAGCCGTTATAAGCATAGGATTTGCTTTGGTTTTAGAAGACTTTTCCTGCCTGCAGGGTGCTCTGCCGGTATCCTGGGCATCTTTGCTTTTTATTTCTTTGGGATGTACTGTAGGCTCCTTCATGCTTCAGAACGTATCCATCAGACATTTATCAGCACTGTTTGTGTCATTGATGTTCTGTCTCCAGCCGATATTTACAGCGATAGCTTCTTTCTTCATATTAAAAGAGACTGTGGCGTCAATAGCAATAGCAGGAGGAATCCTTATAACTGCGGGATTAATGATCGCGACGATAAAAACTGAAAAAGATAAAATCGACCTTCAGTCGCCAGCATAAAAAATGATCCGCAGAAAGATAAATTTCTGCGGATCGTTACTTTTTAGTGTTCAGCATGTTTCACGTGAAACATTTATTTTATTGAAAGGAGCAGTTCTATCAGTCTTTCCAGTTCATCGCGGGAATAGAAGGAAAGCTGTATAGTTCCTTTGTTATTCTTTTCTTTTATTTTTACCTTGGCACCGATGTTTTCCCTGATGTCGGCTTCTATGGTGTCAAAGTCGGAAGATCTGTCCTTGCGGTCTTTCTTTTTATCTTTATCTGAAGCAAGCTCTTTGACAAGCTCTTCTGTCTGTCTTACGCTGAGCTGATCCTCTACGGCTTTGTTGGCTATAATAAGCAGGCGGGCAGGATCTTCTACTGAAAGAAGGGCTCTTCCATGACCGGCGCTGAGCTTGTTTTCCATAAGCATTTTCTTTACGGGATCCGGAAGTTTCTGTAATCTTACTGCATTTGCCACGTACGGTCTGCTTTTTCCTACATTTTTAGATACTTCTTCCTGTGTAAGGCCGAAATTTTCTATCATATAAAAATATGCAGAGGATTCGTCCATAGGATTAAGATCCTCTCTCTGAAGGTTTTCAATAAGAGCCACCAGCAAATTATCTTTATCGGAGAAGGATCTGATGATACAAGGCATTTCTTTAAGCCCTGCCAGTCTTGAAGCTCTCCATCGTCTTTCTCCCGCAATGATCTCATAGCCGTTTTTCAGGCTTTTTACTATGATAGGCTGGATGACACCATGGATCTTAATAGATTCAGCAAGCTCTTCCAGACTTGAATCATCGAAGATCTTCCTTGGCTGCTTTCTGTTAGGGGTGATTTTGTTTATATCTATATATATTATACTGTTCTCGTTTGTCGTCTCGCTGCTGTTAAGGAGCTGATTCTCGATCATTTCTTGAGTTGAATCAGAGAACAATGCGCCCAGGCCCTTGCCTAATCCGCCTTTTTTTGGAGCTGCCATCAGTTTTCACTCTCCGTTTCTAAAAATTCCTCCGCCAGTTCCATATAGGCTTCAGCACCTTTTGAGCGGGGATCGTACAGCACTACCGGAAGACCGAAGCTGGGAGCTTCCGCAAGCCTAATGTTTCTCGGAATAATAGATGTATAAACTTTGTCTTTGAAAAAACGTTTTACTTCTTCCACAACTTGTATGGAAAGATTTGTCCTGCCGTCATACATTGCCAAAACGATCCCCTGTATCTGCAGGGTTTTGTTCATGGAGCTTCTGACAAGATTGATGGTCCTTACCAGATCATTGACTCCTTCCAAAGCATAATATTCGCACTGGATCGGAATGAGCACGGAGTCTGAAGCCGCAAGGGCATTTAAGGATAAAAGACCCAATGTCGGAGGGCAGTCTATAAATATGTAATCATATGAACTTTTGTAGGGCTCCAGTGCTTTTTTTAGGAAAAACTCACGGTTTGCCATATTAACGAGTTCTACTTCCGCTCCTGCAAGGTCTGCATTTGAGGGAAGAACATCTAAAGTTTGAAGATCTGTATCATAAACCGTACCGGCAGGATCTTCGGAGCCGTTCATAAGTATGTCGTATAATGAAGTTTCAATGGCGGATCTATCAATGCCAAGACCGCTTGTGGCATTTCCCTGAGGATCCATATCCACAAGAAGTACACGTTTTTGCTTTACCGCAAGACAAGCTGCCAGATTAACTGCGGTAGTGGTTTTGCCGACGCCGCCTTTCTGGTTAAATACAGAAATGATCTTTCCCAAGCTGACGCCCCCTTTCATATAATTTTACTTTATTGTAATACATAAATGTTTCACGTGAAACATTTATCAGTCAAAAATATAACCCTTTTCGCTTAAAACTTTTTTTGCGGCGAAAAACTGTTCCTCTTTTACGAGGATGTAATCTGTATTGTATGTGGAGATCACAAATATACCTATGGAATTATCCGCTAAGATGCCTGAGAGCTTTGAGATTATACCTATAAGGGAAAAATCCAGCATCCCTTCTATGCGCATACCTCTCCATCCTTTTTCACACATCAATGTATCGGAGGGGAGATCCTTTTCAGGGCATACAAGGGAAAGTTCCTGATCTGTTTTGCAGAAATACAGGAATTCTTTGCTCGTATCGAGCTGGGAAATATCCTTCAGCCTGCAAACGGCAAGCGGCTGTTCCAAAACATGAAGTTTGATCTGCATTTATTCTTCTTCCCAGCCTTTGCAAACGTCGATCCATTCGATATAGTCTGTATATTTTTCGATTTCAGGAATAGTCAGCTCGATAGCGCTATTGCTGCTTCCGCAGGCAGGGAATATAGTTTCGAATCTTTTGATGGAAACGTCCAGATAGATCTTAACGCCTTCGTTTACAGCGAATGGACAAACGCCTCCCGGAGCATGTCCTGTGAGAGCTTCCGCTTCTTCATAAGGGATCATTTTAGCTTTCGTTCCGAAGAATTTTTTATACTTGCTGTTATCTATCTTTGCATCTCCTGCAGTAAGGATAACGATAACGTCTTCATGAGCCAGGAATGACATAGTTTTTCCGATCCTTTTACCTTCGCAGTTCAAAGCTACAGCTGCCAGATCGACTGTTGCGCTTGATACATCAAATTCAATTATTTTATCTTCCATACCAAACTGTTTGAAATATTCTCTTACTCTTGCTATTGACATGATATTCTCCTTTGCTTTGATAAATATGTTTCACGTGAAACATTATAATGGGTTTTTCGACGGCATACCCGCTTTTCTCGGGTACTGCTTCGGGGTGTTCTTTGTTTTTTTGATATATACCAGCTTGTGCTCCAAGTCGATAAAGTCCAGGATCCCTGTCAGTTTAGGGAAGGTTTCTGTTTTTTCTATCTGCGCGCCCAACACCTTAACTGCGTTCTTTCCCGGAGCAAGGTCTTCGTTTTCCGTTTTATAAGCGATAAAGTATCCGCCGGGTTTTACAAACGGGATACAGTATTCGCTGAGGATCGAAAGCTGCGCTACTGCTCTTGATACACAAATATCAAAGTTTTCTCTGTATTTCTTGGAATTTCCCAGCTCTTCTGCTCTTGCGTGGATACATTCCACATTTGCAAGTCCCAGATTTTCTGCGGTTTCATTGAGAAAGCGGATACGCTTGTTCAGTGAATCCATCAGCACAAATTTTTTCTCAGGAAAGGCGATAGCCAGAGGCATCCCGGGAAAACCTGCACCTGTTCCTACATCTATTATAGTCTTTGCATTGATGAAGGCATCGCTTTTGCAGATGGAAAAGGAATCTATAAAATGCTTTACAACAAAATCCACAGGATCGCTTATCGCTGTAAGATTCATTACCTTGTTGGTTTCAAGGACCAGTTCCATATATGCCAGAAGCTTATCTATGATGACAGGGTCATCTTTACCGCAGGTCTGGAGCAGTCCTTCCGTTAAAAGCTGCTTATGATCATTCGTCTGCATTGCTTCTCTTTGTCCTTTCTAAATGAATGAGCAGGACATTGATGTCTGCCGGAGAAACACCGGATATTCTTGAGGCCTGTCCGACAGAAAGGGGCTTGATCTTGCTCAATTTCTGTTTTGCCTCTATCCTCAGGCCGTCCATGGCATCATAATCCAGATCCGGACTGAGCTTACGGTTTTCAAGTTTTTTAAAACGCTCCACTTGCTGAAGCTGTTTTTCTATATAACCGCTGTATTTTATCTGAACTTCTACCTGTTCCGCTATATGACCGGAAACCAAAGGTTTTCCTGTAGACGGATCAAGAGGTCTGTTCGGGTCGATCTCCAGAAGGGCTTCGTAGCTTATTTGAGGCCGCTTCATCAGATCCATAAGGCTGCAGCGCTGTTTTAGCGGAGTGCTGCCGTATTTGATAAGGAATTCATCTGCGTCTTTTGGACCAACGGAAGTGTTTGCAAGCCTTTCAAGCTCTTCTTCCACCATTCTTTTCTTTTCCAGGAACCTTTCATACCTTTCGTCAGAAACCAAACCGACCTCTCTTCCTTTTTCGGTAAGTCTGAGGTCTGCGTTATCCTGTCTAAGAAGAAGTCTGTATTCCGCCCTTGAGGTCATGATCCTGTAAGGCTCAGAAGTACCTTTTGTTACAAGATCGTCTATAAGTACGCCGATATATGCTTCGGATCTGTCCAGGATCAGAGGCTCTCTGCCTTGAAGCTTCAATGCTGCGTTTATGCCGGCAATAAGTCCTTGAGCAGCGGCTTCTTCATAGCCGGAGCTGCCGTTAAACTGCCCTGCACAGAAAAGGTTTTCTATCAGACGATGTTCCAGTGACAGTTTAAGGGTAGTTGAATCGATACAGTCATATTCGATTGCATAAGCAGGACGAACGATCTTCACATTTTCAAGTCCCGGTATCGTTCTGTAAAATTCTATCTGCACATCTTCCGGAAGACTGGTGGACATCCCCTGTACATACATTTCGTTTGTGTACAGGCCTTCAGGTTCGATGAAAGTCTGATGTCTTTCTTTATCCGCAAATCTTACCACTTTGTCTTCTATAGAAGGACAGTATCTTGGACCTATGCCCACGATCTTTCCGCCGTATAAAGCGGAGCGGTGTATATTTGCTTTTATTACTTCGTGAGTTTTTTCATTTGTATATGTTAAATAGCATTTGACCTGATCTTTTTTAATTGGGTCGTTCATGAAGGAGAAAGGAACGTTTTTTTCGTCTCCATACTGAGGTATGGTTTTTTCATAGTCTATGGTGCTTCCGTCGACTCTGGCAGGGGTGCCTGTTTTGAATCTCCTCAGGCCGATGCCGTGTTTTTCGAGAGATTCCGAAAGACCGTTGGCAGCAGCCAATCCGTTAGGTCCGCCTTCTACGACGCTTTCGCCTATAAATATCTTTCCTGCAAGATAGGTGCCTGTAGCCAGGATAACGGTTTTTCCTAAGTATTTAGCACCTGTTTTTACTACTACGCCGCAGGCTTTGCCATCTTCTACCAGAAGCTCCACTACTTCTGCCTGTTTTATATCCAGGTTTTCCTGAGCTTCCATAGTTTTTTTCATATGGTAATGATACTGCTGCTTGTCCGCCTGTGCTCTTAATGAGTGAACAGCAGGTCCTTTTGAGGTGTTGAGCATAGTACACTGTATAAATGCCTTGTCTATGTTCAGGCCCATTTCGCCCCCGAGAGCATCTATCTCTCTTACCAAATGACCTTTGCCGGTCCCGCCTATGGAAGGATTGCAAGGCATCATGGCAATGGATTCAAGAGTCATAGACAGCATCAGGGTCTTGAAGCCCATCCTTGCAGGCGCCAATGCTGCTTCACAGCCGGCATGTCCTGCGCCAACCACTATTACGTCATATTCGCCCATTAAAAAAGTGTTCATCTGATCACTGCTCCGTTCTGTTTTTATCGTAAACTTAATTATATTAAAAATCTATATACCAGTCAAGAAATAGTAGGGCACACAGAGTGTGCCCCGAGGGAGTTTTAGCAACGGCATACGTTGCAAGTATTTGCTGTTAATGCGCCGCAGCTGCAGTTTCCGTTGTTAAAGAATAATAACCAAAGAAGGATAATTACCCATATGATGCTTACGCCGCCGTTAGAGCCGCAACCTAAATTACATGACATACGATCACCTGCTTTTCTAAATATTTTTGAGAGGGATTTACGGCCGTGAGAGAAACTGTGCTCCTCCCTCAGCCCTATATATAAATATGAAAAAACAGTAAAAGTGTTACTGAGAAATGATTGGGAACAGTTTACTTATCATATATAATTTGTTAGAATAGGAGCAATTAACGAGAAAATAAGAGAAATATTTAAGTAATATATTAATAAGGAAAGGAAAAGAGAGAAATGTTAACTTATTCAAGCACCAGAGGCGGTGGAGATAAAATAAATGCCGCAAAAGCGATCATTAAAGGAATAGCAGATGATAAAGGCCTGTTCGTACCATCAGAGATCCCTGCACTGCCCGTTTCAATAGAGGAGCTGGCAGGAAAAACCTATCAGGAGATAGCAGAGATCGTTATTGGCGCTTTCTTTGATGATTTTACAGAAGAAGAAATAAAGCATTGTGTTTACAGCGCTTACGATTCTAAATTTGCTGCGGAAGAGATCGCACCTATAGCAAAGGTGGGTTCTGAAGATCCTGCATATATCCTTGAACTCTATCACGGAAAAACCTCCGCGTTCAAAGATATGGCTCTTTCTATACTTCCGTACCTTCTGACTACCTCTATGAAGAAGGAAAATGAAACCGCCCAGATCGCTATTTTGACAGCAACTTCAGGGGATACGGGAAAAGCGGCACTGGAAGGCTTTGCGGATGTGCCTAACACTCAGATAATAGTATTCTTCCCGGAAGAGGGCGTAAGCGAAGTTCAGAGAAGACAGATGATAACTCAGGAAGGAGCAAACACTCACGTATTTGCTATCAAAGGAAACTTTGACGATGCCCAGACCGGGGTCAAGAACATTTTCGCTGATAACGAATTTGCTCAGGATCTGCAGGAAAAAGGATATAAACTTTCTTCTGCAAACTCTATTAATATAGGAAGACTTGTTCCGCAGGTGGCATATTACGTATATTCATATGCAAAACTGGTGGAAGTAGGAGAAATAAAAGCAGGAGAAAAAGTGAATATAACCGTTCCTACAGGAAACTTCGGAAATATCCTTGCAGCATATTATGCAAGTCAAATGGGAATTCCTGTTAACAAGTTTATCTGTGCATCAAACAAGAATAAAGTACTGACAGATTTCATAAATACAGGGAAATATAATTCTGAAAGAGAATTTCATATAACAAATTCACCGTCTATGGATATCTTGATCTCAAGCAATCTCGAACGTCTGCTTTACCACTTTGCAGAAAGCAAAGGAGATGAAGTAAAAGCATATATGAAGAGCCTAGACAGGGAAAAGAATTATGAGGTTTCTGATGCGATAAAAGCTAAGATGGAATGCTTCTACGGAGGCTATGCAGACGAGAACAAGACGCTGCTGGCTATCGGAGACGTATATGACAATAATGGATATCTCATGGACACACATACAGCGGTGGCTTACAGTGTGTACAGGGATTATGTACAGGAAACAGGAGATAAAACCAAGACTATAATCGCATCCACTGCAAGCCCATACAAGTTTGCTGCTGCAGTATCTCACGGCATCGGTCTAGACATCGAGATAACAGATTTCCACTATATCGAAAGTCTGTATGATGAGACCGGAATGACCATCCCTGAAGGGTTGAAAGATCTTGATAAAAAGAAGGTCCTTCATGAAGATGTTATCGAAGTCGGCCGCATGAAAGACTACGTATGGAACAGCTTAAAATAAAAAATTAATTTCTTTACAACAGTTTAGAGCAATGCTATAATTGAGTGGCGATTGAAGTCAATGTATGGAGAGTTGACCGAGTGGCTAAGGAGCTCGCCTGGAAAGCGAGTAAGGTGTAACAGCCCCGTGGGTTCGAGTCCCATGCTCTCCGCCACGCAATTAAGCGAACTGTTAAAAGACAGTTCGCTTTTTTTATGGCTTGGAAAATAAAAAAATGAAATAGTTTGATCAGCAAGAGGAGGTTATTATGAGCAGACTGGATTTCAAAACACGGGATCGAGCAGAAAGGACAGTAGAAAGCCTTTACAAAGATCTTGAAAGAAGAATAATAGCAAGCCCTCCGGGTTTATGCCCTGTGGACATGGCAGCCGCGTTTTTAAAACTATGCCATGCTCAAACCTGCGGAAAATGTGTGCCTTGCAGAGTTGGTTTAGGGCAGCTTGAAAATCTGCTGCAGGATGTGCTGGATACCAACAGAGGGGGAAAAGAAGTCACACTTGATATAATCCCTCTTATCGAAAAGACAGCACAAGCGATCTACGATTCAGCAGACTGCGCTATAGGCTATGAAGCTGCAAATATGGTGCTTAAAGGGATCAAAGGATTCAGAGAAGATTATGAATCCCATATCCTTCATCAGAGATGCAGTGCCAGCATCCAGAAACAGAGACAGTCTATCGCCTGCGTTGAACTTTGTCCTGCAGGAGTTGACGTTCCGGGTTATGCGGCTCTGGTCAGAGAAGGCAGATGCGAAGATGCTGTTAAACTGATAAGAAAAGATAATCCGTTCCCTACAGTATGCGCATTGATCTGCGAACATCCTTGCGAAGCAAGATGCAGAAGAAATATGATAGACAGCCCTGTAAATATCAGAGGTCTTAAGAGATTTGCTGTGGATAACGCTAAGACCGTTCCTGTTCCTGACAGAATGCCTGAAACAGGAAAGAAAGTCGCTGTTATAGGCGGCGGTCCAACAGGTCTTACAGCAGCGTACTTCCTTTCACTTATGGGACATAAAGTAAAGATATTTGAAAAGAGGGAACAGCTGGGCGGTATGCTGAGATACGGTATTCCAAGCTACAGACTTCCTAGAGAAAGACTCCAGGAAGATATCGATGCTATCCTGTCAGCAGGCGTTGAAGTAGAAACAAACTACGATATGGCAAACGAAGCGGCTACCGAAGCTATCAGAAAAGAATATGATGCAATGTACATCGGTATCGGAGCTCATATACATAAACAGATCGGTATCCCGGGAGAATATTCCAGAGGCGTTATCTCTGCTGTAGAAATGCTCAGAGGCATCGGTGACGGAAGCATGCCTGATTTCGCAGGCAAAGAAGTCGTTGTTATAGGCGGCGGAAATGTGGCTATGGACGTTGCAAGAACAGCAAAACGTCTTGGCGCAAGCAATGTAAGCATAGTTTACAGAAGAAGAAGAGACGATATGACAGCTCTTCCTGAAGAAATAGACGGAGCGGTAGTTGAAGGCTGCGATCTTCTCGCCCTCAAAAAACCTGCAAGGATCGAAGCAAATGCTGAAGGCGCGGTTCAGAGACTGTGGGTAAAACCTCAGATCATCGGTACAAACGACAGTGCAGGCAGACCTTCTCCGGTAGATGCAGATCTTCCTGAAGAAGAGATCCCATGCCAGATCATCATTTCAGCTATCGGTCAGGCAACAGATACTGCTCACTTTGAGAAGATCGGTATTCCTGTTAACAGAGGAAATATCAAGGCTCAGAGCACCAGCGGCATTGACGGATTCCCTGGCATTTTCGCCGGCGGAGACTGCGTAACAGGCCCGTCAACAGTTATTGCAGCTATAGCAGCAGGCAAGGTTGCGGCTGCCAATATAGACGCATATTTAGGATACCACCACGAGATCGAAGTGGATATAGACATTCCGGAACCAAGGATCGAAGATAAACCTGCTTGCGGAAGGATAGACCTGAGAGTAAGACTTGCCAAGGACAGAGGCGGAGACTTCATGGAAGTTGAACAGGGTATGACTGCTCAGGAAGCTATGCAGGAAGCTTCAAGATGTCTCAGATGTGACCGCTTCGGATACAGCGCATTCAGAGGAGGTAGAACCAGCAAATGGTAAAATTATATATTGACGGAAAATCCGTACAGGTGGAAGAGGGTACAACCATATTAAACGCTGCCCTTAAATTAAATATACATATCCCGCATCTTTGCTATTTCGAAGGACTTAATGAAATCGGCGCCTGCCGTGTATGTGCTGTTGAAGTAAAAGGCAAGGAACAGCTGGTTGCTGCCTGCAACACTCCTGTTGTGGAAGGCATGGAGGTTTATACAAACAGCCCTAAAGTAAGAAAAACAAGAAAAGTAAACGTTAGGCTCATACTGTCAGATCATGACTGCAAGTGTGCTACCTGTGCAAGATCAGGCAACTGTGCGCTTCAGAAACTGGCGACAGATCTGGGCATACTGGAAAATCCATATGAAAACGTAGCGGAAGTGAACAAATCCGACACATCATATCCTCTTATCAGAGATGATTCAAAATGTATCAAGTGCATGAGATGTATACAGGTCTGTGACAAGATCCAAAGCATAGGTGTGTGGGATCTTACAGGAACGGGCTACAGAACAAATATCGGTGTTAAGGACAACAAGACCCTGGAAGAAGCAAAATGTGCTCTCTGCGGTCAGTGTATAACTCATTGTCCTGTAGGCGCTCTCAGAACAAGATCCGATATGGAAGAAATGTTCGATGCTATCGCAGATCCTGAGAAGATCACTATCGTTCAGATCGCGCCTGCTGTCAGAGCGGCATGGGGAGAAGAGATCGGTCTTGCCAAGGAAAAATCCACTTTAGGCAGACTTATCAGTGCCATGAGAAGACTGGGCTTCGACTATATCTTTGATACAAACTTCACTGCAGACCTTACCATTATGGAAGAAGGAAGTGAATTCCTGGAAAGACTTACACATAGAGATAAATATAAATTCCCTATGTTCACATCATGCTGTCCGGGCTGGGTAAGATTCGTAAGAAGTCAGTTCCCTGAACTGGTGCCTCAGCTTTCAACAGCTAAATCACCGCAGCAGATGTTTGGTGCTATGAGCAAAACATATATCGCTCAGTGCCTCGGCGTGGATCCTTCAAAGATATTCTCCGTTTCCATCATGCCATGTATGGCCAAGAAATATGAAAGAACAGTTCCTGATATGGTAAGCACGGAATTCGGCCCTGACGTGGATCTGGTACTCACAACAAGAGAAGTGGGCAGAATGATAAGAGCGGATCACATCAAAGCGGATGAGCTTAAGGAAGACAAATTCGACCAGTTCTTCGGCGAAGGTACAGGAGCAGCTGTTATTTTCGGAGCAACCGGCGGTGTAATGGAAGCAGCATTAAGAAGTGCATACTATCTTGTTACAAAGAAGAACCCTGATCCGGATGCATTCAAAGATGTTAGAGGTATTCAGGGCTGGAAAGAAGCTTCATTTGAAATAGAAGGCATTCCTCTTAAAGTTGCCGTAGTAAGCGGTCTCGGAAATGCAAGAGATCTCATAATGGCTGTTAAGCGAGGAGAAGTTCATTATGACTTCGTAGAAGTAATGGCTTGTCCGGGCGGATGTGCCGGCGGCGGCGGTCAGCCTATCCATGATTTCGAAGAAATGGCGGAAGACAGAGGAAAGATACTGTATGGTCTGGACAGAATGAACGATATCAGATTCTCTCACGAAAATCCTACAGTTATAAAAGCCTATGAAGAATTCCTGGGAGCTCCTTTATCAGAAGTTTCTCACCATTTATTACATACAGACTACAATAACTGGGATGAAAAGAAATAAAGACTGAAGATTGATGGCTATGATTTCAAATTAGGTCTTGAAATTGATAAGATCTCATGTTAATATAGCAACTACAGTGTCCCTCGGAATCTTCCGATGATATGGGTTCTGTGCAATAAACATCTGTGAACGTGTCAGGTCCGGAAGGAAGCAGCAATAAGCAGAACCGTTTATGTGCCACAGGCAAGCCTGTCTCGTCGGAAGTTTCCGGGGGACGTTTTCTGTTTTTTGAAAGTTGTGGAGAGGATATTCGTTGAAAACGAAACCTTTGCCGTGTATACTATCCTTAAAGAAAACGAGAACTAAAACTTAGCAGGAAACACAGCATTATGAACAGAAATGTAATTTTGGACAAAGTATTTCGTGATGAGAAGAACCGGATAATTTATGCTATTAAAAAAGCCGGCTGTCCGGATCAGGACATGGAAGATGTATTTCATCAGACGCTCTTGACCGCATTGGAGAATTTCGACCAGCTTAGCGATCCATCAAAAGCGGCGGCTTGGTGCATAAGTATCGCAGTAAATATTACCAGAAGAAAAACAGAACGTGATAAAAAAGTATATATCATAGA
>JAFXHN010000042.1 GCA_017536365.1 Bacillota bacterium
ACATAAAAAAAGTAGTTCTGACAACTGGACTTACGTTCGTCAGAACTACACGCTGTATACATATTTTACCACATTTCCACGGTTTTATGTAAGTAAAATTTCATACGGAAAAACCGTTAGTCGCAGCAGGTCCTCATAGCAAGGATAGTTTCCTGGATAAGCTCATCCAGTTCCCATCCCAGCATTTCAGCCCCCTGTTTAATAACATCTCTGGAGCATCCCGCCGCAAAGCTCGGCTGCTTGAATTTCTTCTTTACAGATTTGAGTTCCATATCCTGCACACTTTTTGAAGGTCTCATAAGTGCACACGCTCCGATAAGACCTGTGAGTTCATCTGTAGCAAACAGGACTTTTTCCATAATATGCTCCGGCTTTACATCTACTCCCATACCGTATGCGTGAGAAACGATGGAACGGATCATATCATCTTCCACTCCGCCTTCTTTGAGAAGTTCGGGAGCCTTTATACAGTGTTCTTCAGGATACATTTCGAAATCTATATCATGAAGCAGTCCCACAAGGCCCCAGTATTCTTCGTCATGGCCCAGTTTTTTTGCGAAATATCTAAGGGTGCCTTCTACTGTCTGAGCATGTTGAATATGGAAATCTTCTTTATTATATTTCTTTAAGAGTTCAAACGCTTCTTCTCTTGTTATCATTCAGGCACCTCCGAATTATTCTGAGTAACCCACAAGGTGAGTAACTAAAACCGCTTTTATTGTATGAAGTCTGTTTTCAGCTTCATCAAACACTACGGAGTTCTTGCTTCTGAAAACTTCATCTGTCACTTCACAGATGTCAAGACCGAATTCATCCATAACCTTGCGAGCAAAGCCTGTTTCCATATCGTGGAAGGATGGCAGGCAGTGAAGGAATATCACATCCGGATTTCCGGTTTTGTTCAGCATGCCCATAGTAACTTTGTATGGTGATAAGAGAGCGACCCTCTCTTCGATAAGGTGTTCCTCTCCCATGGAGCACCAAATATCTGTGTATATCGCGTCCGCGTCCTTAAGAGCCTCATCAAAATCTGATGTAACTGTGATCTTTGCTCCTGATTCCTGAGCAAAACCCTGTACCATTTCAAGAAGTTCTTTATCTGTATGCAGTTCTTCCGGAGCAAGGATAGCAAAATCTGTTCCCAGCTTAGCGGCACAGATCAGAAGGCAGTTTGCCACGTTGTTTCTTCCGTCCCCAACGAACACCAGTTTCATATCTTCATAAGCTTTGTCGATATGTTCTGACATTGTCAGGAAGTCTGCAAGAGCCTGTGTAGGATGGTCAAAATCAGTGAGACCATTGAATACAGGTACTCCTGAGTATTTTGCCAGATCCTCTACGGTTTTCTGAGCAAATCCTCTAAATTCTATACCGTCATATATTCTTCCCAATACTTTTGCACTGTCTTCAATGCTTTCTTTTTTTCCGAACTGGCTGTCTGCCATTCCCAGGAATGTAGCATGTCCGCCTTCATCCTGCATGCCTACTTCAAAAGAAGATCTTGTTCTTGTTGAAGTTTTTTCAAACAGCATAACCAGATTCTTTCCTGTTAAAAGCTCGCCTTTGATACCTGCTTTTTTCTTTGCTTTGAGTTTTGCTGAAACATCCAGCATGTAAAGGATCTCTTCCTTTGAATAATCTAAAAGTGTGAGGAAGCTTCTTCCAACTAAATTAACGCTCACTGTTCATACCCTCCCTGGCATTTTTTATCATAGTTTCCACGCTTTCAAATGATGTGGAACCGTATGACTTTTTAGCTGCTATACAGCTTCTTATATCTATCTTTTCGTATACATCTTCATCAAAATATGGAGAAAACTCCTTCAATTCAGCCAAAGTCAGATCTTCTATAGCAATACCTCTGTTCAAGCATGTAAGAACGATGTTGCCTATTATTTCATGACATTCTCTGAAAGGAAGTCCTTTGGATACAAGATAATCCGCAGCATCTGTTGCGTTTGTGAAGCCTTTCTTTGCGGCAGCTTCCATATTATCTTTCTTCACCATAAGAGTTCTCAGCATATCTGTGAAGATCTCAAGAGAAGCTTTTACTGTTTCGCATGAATCGAATACCGGCGGCTTGTCTTCCTGCATATCCTTGTTGTATGCCAGTGTGAGAGATTTCATTATAGTAAAGAGCGTTATCATATTGCCGTAAGTTCTTCCAGTTTTACCTCTGATAAGCTCTGCA
>JAFXHN010000043.1 GCA_017536365.1 Bacillota bacterium
AGATGACAGTCAGATTGCGGATATAGCAAACGTAGGACTTTATTATAAAGGTTTCGCAAAAACTGCCTTCGCTAAAGGTATCCTCACAGGATATGATGATAAAGGCACATTCCATTCTGAATGGAATCTTTCAAGAGAAGAAGCGGCTATGGTAGCATACAGACTGGTAAATCCTGATGCACGTATAATGCCTAAATAAATCGAAAAGCACGACAAATATAATAACATCAAAAACAACAGAAGAAAGATCTTCTGTTGTTTTTAGTTTATCTGCAAAACGAATATGTTAAAAAATAAACAAGATATTGAAAGAAACATTGATATTTCAATAATAATACGGAAAATATACTCGTAAAACCCTAAAAAATACCTGATTATTTGCAGAATTTAAGTTTTTTATATTGACAAACCGGCATATGCCGGTATATAACTTTATATAACGGTGTGTTGGATCGGGAAAGTTGGGGAACTTTTGGTGGAAAGGATCCGACAGCCGAAAATGATCATCATTTAAATTAAGGAGGACCGTAATGGGTTATTTTGAAGGAAAAACTGTTATAATCACCGGAGGCGGAAGAGCTGTTCTCTCTGACGGAAGCTGCGGGTCTATTGGATACGGCATCGCAACGGCGTACGCTAAGGAAGGTGCAAACATAGTTATCACAGGTCGTAATTTAAAGAAACTGGAAGATGCTAAAGAGGAGCTGGAACGTCTTTACGGAGTTAAGGTGCTGGCTGTTCAGGCTGATATAGCAGCAGGTCAGGATAATGCTGCAATAGCAAAGATGGTTGCAGAAAAAGCTGTTGAAGCTTTTGGCGGTATCCAGGTTCTCATTAACTGTGCTCAGGCTTCTGCTTCAGGAGTACCTATTGCTGAACATACAACAGAACAGTTTGATTTAGCTGTTTATTCAGGATTATATGCGACATTCTATTATATGCAGGCTTGCTATCCATATCTTGCTGAAAGCAAAGGCTCAGTTGTAAACTTTGCATCAGGAGCAGGACTGTTCGGAAACTACGGACAGTGTTCTTATGCAGCTGCAAAAGAAGGCATTAGAGGATTAACTCGTGTTGCTGCTACAGAATGGGGCAAAGACGGCATCAACGTAAACGTAGTTTGCCCTCTCGCATGGACTGCACAGCTTGAAAACTTCCAGAAAGCTTATCCGGAAGCATTTGAAGCAAACGTAAAAATGCCTCCTATGGGACATTACGGAAATGTTGAAACAGAAATCGGAAGAGTATGCGTACAGCTGGGACATCCTGATTTCAAATTCATGACAGGTGAAACTCTTACATTAGAAGGAGGATTAGGACTTCGCCCATAATCAAGAAAATATATTGTGGTATTTGGATATGCGGACTGCCTTAAGGCGGTCCGTTTTTGTTTTTGAAAAAAATGCCTATTGTATTGTGAGGTATCGTAAAAAAGTATATAATATATACTATAAAAAAAGGAGGTAAAAACAATGGTTAAAAGATTAAAAGTATTACTTGCTGTAGTTATGTCCGTTGCTCTTATCGCAAGCTCAAGCTTCTGCGTATTGGCTGAAGAAGACTTCGATCCGGCTTTATATGACTACAACGTTATGCTCAATGGGGATTATGTAGAATTTTCCGACGCGGCTCCTGTTAATGTGGAAGGCCGTATAATGGTTCCATTCAGAGTGATCCTTGAAACACTGGGAGCAACTGTAAGCTGGGATGATCCTACAAGAACAGTAACTGCTGCGCTGGATGACACAACTATAACCTTTGTTGTAGGTCAGCCGAATATCAACATTGATAAAGCGGGAGAAAAATCAGTTAAGAAGATGGACGTTGTTCCATATATCAACCCTGCAAACAACAGAACATATGTAAGCACAAGATTCGTTGCAGAAAGCTTCGGATTCAATGTGGGCTGGGATTCAGAAATGGCTACTGCTATCATAATCGATTATGATACTATCTTCGGTTCAGCGGCAGAAGATTTCACAGAGATGGATGCCTTTATGCAGAGCACAAAAGTGGATATGAATGCGACATATGAAAGTCTTATTTCAGCTGTTGTGGAAATAAGTATTTATAAAGAAATGATAAATTCTCTTGTAGGAGAAACTCTGTTTAATAAAGACCTTTCCCTCGAGATCGCTGTGGATGGAGAGGCTATCACAAAAGGCGATGAAGTCAGCCTGGATATGGGAATGAGCATGAATCTTGACGAATTGCTGTCAGCTCTTCCTGCAGATGCAGTAGGAGAATTGACCGCTGAGGATAAGGCGATATTAGACACTCTTTCCGATATGGAAATCTCTGCATATGCTGAAATGGAAAGCGGAGAAATGTGCTTTACAACGAATATGAACTCTATGATCGATCCTTCTTTAGGAGATGACGTATGGTTTAAGATGAACTTATATGATATTTATGAAAGCATCGGCTTAGACCTTGGAGCAATGATGGATTCTGCTTTGACTGCAGAAATAACTTCAATGGAAGACACTCTTGACTTTATTGCTGAAATGTCTGAAGAAACCATGACCATTTATACATATGATGAGATGGTGACAGTATATGACCTGCTCAAAGCTATGATCGGAGATGATGCTCTTAAAGTAAGCAAATCAGGTGCCGCAACAACATACACAGCTGATCTTTCCGGAATTGGTGATTACATCGGATATGATGGAATAAAGGGCAAGCTTGTAATGACAGACAGACAGAACGGAAACTATGACTGTGTTATGGAAATCGTTATGGACATTGAAGGCTTGGGAGAAATTAGCATGAGCATAGATGCTTCTTACGACAAGACAGACAAAGCTGTAGAAAAAGTTCCTGCGGGAGCACAGGTAGTGGATATTTCATCCGCAATTACAGATGTGTTATAATCAACTGAATATTTGACGAAACAGACGGGAAACCGTCTGTTTTGCTGTTTATGAAAAGGTTTTCTGTTGAAAAGGAGCTCTTGGAATGATAAAATTAAATAACATATTTTTTTGGAGGATGAAATGAAAAAAGCTCTTTGTTTACTATTGGCGGGAGTGACCGCGTTTTCCCTTTCGGCTTGCGGGATGCCGGAATTTGACAGCAGCAATTTGACCGAAGCGCAGGCATATACCTATGCTATTTTTGAGAAAGAGACCGTAGCTGATTACCGTTATTTTAAAACGGCAGAAGTAATGCTTACAGATGATTTCAAAGCGGATATGGAAGGTATAATTGAAATCAACGAATGGGACACTTCAGATATATCTGCGGCGGTACTTGTGGATTATAGATACAGCAGCGGTGAAGTTTTGTCAGACAGTATACTTTTCCTTATGGACAGCGAAAAAAATATCCTTAACAAAGTCGTTGTTGAGAGGGAAGGCAGAAGTGATGATAATAAAGGGGAGGACGTATCTCCGGAAGCAGATGCGGCAACAGAAGCGGAAGGCGTTCCTGAGGATTTTGCGGCAGATGATACCGATTTAAGAACTCTTGCTGAAAAAGAACTTGAACTGGAAGATTATGTGGCACAGAATGCAGAAGCGCTTTCAGCTTATGATACAGATGTTCAGAAAAAATTAGCAGCAGATCCTAACTATATATATTCTGAAGAATATATCAACGGTATGGGAGTGGACGGCAAAAAGCTTATTTATGATGATAAATTAAGAGAAGTTGTAAAATATCAGCACAGAGTAGATGTGCTCAACAGCGGAGCAGCGAACGCGAAGGACATTCTTGATGAAGATGAAGCTCTTGCTGAAATGAAAACTGAAATTTGCAAGAATTATTACAGAGTTCAGAGAGAAATGGCTGAGGCTGAAAGCCAGCACGGTGCAGAACTGAGCGGACTTATTGCAAAAGCAGAAGAAGTGAAGAAAAATGATCCGGATTATTTATATAACCCGGACTATATCAGTGCAGCAGTAGGATCTGCAGTTCTTGAAGAATATGATGATGATCTTCTGCACAAGGAATTATATGAAGAACAGCTTGCATACATAGACAAGGGTTTGGAAACATCCCTGGCGGAACTGAAAGAGCTTTATCAGGATTGCGATGATGTAAAGGATGCTAAGCTTGAATACGCTCAGAAGCTGAGAGGATATGCTAAGCAGGAAAAAGCTTTAAATGATTTCAATAATACAAATGCTGCAGCTCTTAAAGCATACGAAGACGAATCAGCGGCGGCTAAGAAAGCGGCAGGAAGCAATTACGAAAAAGATGTTGATTATATAAAGGTTCAGATCAAGTATGAAGATCTCTTGAATGATCAAAAAGCTCATGAACTCCTGTTACAGGAACACAAAACTCTTGTTGATGAATCTAAAACAGAAAAAGATGAAGAAGTAAAAGCCTTCGAAGATGAAGAAAAGCTGCTGATAAACGATGCCGCAGCTGAAATAGAGATACAGGGACTTATAGACTATCTCTCAACAAAGGAGGATTCCAAAGTATCGGAATACGATGCAGCTAAAGGCGAATGGGGTTATATCCATCCTGAATATGCAGATTATCAGAATGAAAACCTTAAAAGACCTGTGAAGACTTCTTCCGGCAGCTCATATAACTACAACAGCTATGATTACGGCGGAAGCAGCGATGACGGCGGAGTTAAGTACGATCCAAACGACGATCTTTACAGAGAACATGACTATAACAACGACGGCAA
>JAFXHN010000044.1 GCA_017536365.1 Bacillota bacterium
ACCACCCATTATACGGAGCTAAAAAAATACGCTTTGACAACAAGGGGTGTAGAAAACGGTTGCATGGAATTCGATGTGAACACATTGAGCCCCACATATAAGCTGATAATAGGAATGGCAGGCAAATCCAACGCTTTTGAAATATCCGAAAAGCTGGGTCTGCCGGTAGAGATAATAGAAGAAGCAAAGAATCTTCTCGAAAAGGGAGATATTGAGTTCGAAGATCTTATCACAGAAATAAATATGGATAAGAAGAGAGCTGAAGAGGAACGAGATGAAGCTATCCTTATCAATATCGAACTGAAAAAGATGAGAGAAGATCTGGAAAAGCAAAAAGAAAAATTTGCTGTTCAGAAAGAAAAAATATTAAATCGGGCGAAGGAAGAGGCCAGAGACATGGTCAAAGAAATGAAAGACTTCTCCGATTCGGTATATAAAGAACTGCGGGAACTGGAGAAGATCAATGATTCAAAGGCGAGAAACAGAAAGATAGAAGATGTTCGCAGAAGAGTCAAAGGCAGATCTCAGCAGTATGCTCAGACTATTGACGAAAAGGAAAACAAAGATCCGATCAAAATGAGTGATCTGAGGCCGGGCGTATATGTTTATCTGGTCAATATAGATCAGGAAGGCACTGTACTGACACCGCCTGACAGCAAAGGGGATCTTACAGTGCAGGTGGGCCTTATGAAGGTCAACGCTAATGCCAAGGATCTTCAAAAGGTAAAGGATGCACCGGCTGAAAAACAGACAAAATCAAAATACGCGTCGATGTATAAGGAAAAGACCGCAAACGTAAGCACCAGTTTTGATGTAAGAGGAAATAATCTGGATGCGGCAGAAGTTTTGGTAGATAAGTATATAGATGATGCGTTTATGGCGGGTTTGAAACAGGTCACTATTATTCATGGCAAAGGTGAAGGCGTTCTCAGAGAGGGGCTTAAAACCTTGTTTAAAAAGAATAAGCATGTGGACAAATTCAGACCGGGCATGATAAATGAAGGAGGAGCGGGAGTCACCGTACTTCTGCTGAAGTAGCAAGGATATGTTATATGTAATAAGCGCATGTTTGCTTGGAGAAAACTGCAAGTATAACGGTGGAAATAATTATAATGAAAAAGTAGCCGCATTCATAGAGGATCATTCATATATAATGATATGCCCGGAGACCTCCGGGGGACTGAAGACACCCAGGGTGCCGGCAGAGATGGTAGGCGGGACCGGAAATGAGGTGCTGGAAGGCAAGGCGGCAGTAATAAGTGAAGACGGGACCGATGTTACACAGGAGTTTGTAGCAGGAGCTTATTTCGCTCTCGAGGATATTATCGAAGCAGCTGAGGAAGGCGAAGAGATAATGGCAGTGCTTAAGTCAAAAAGCCCATCCTGTGGAGCCGGTATGGTTTACGACGGAAGTTTTGAGGACCGATTGACACCGGGTGACGGAGTAACGGCAGCACTTCTTAAAAGCAAAGGAATAAAAGTTCTGACAGAACAGGATATATAGAAAAGAGGTTTGAAAATGATAGACTTTAAACAGCAGGTTGCGCAGGAATTAGAAAAAAACACAGAGGGATTAACTGTAGAAGAGATAATTGGCATGATCGAGATCCCGCCTAACAGTGAGATGGGGGATTTTGCATTTCCTTGTTTTAAGCTTGCAAAAACAATGAGAAAAGCACCAAATCTTATTGCAGAAGGTATTGCAGCTTCTCTCTCGGATACAGATATATTTGAAAAAGTAGAAAACAAAGGCGGATACGTAAACTTCTTCCTGGACAAAAAAGCAGTAGTAAAATCTACTTTGAGTGAAGTGGAAGAAAAAGGCGATAATTACGGCGGAAGCAATGTTGGCGAAGGCAAAAAAGTTATAGTTGAATATTCCTCACCTAACATCGCAAAGCCTTTCCATATCGGCCATATCAGAAGCACGGTAATAGGCAATTCTATATATAAAATATATGATTTCCTTGGATATGACACTGTAAGGATCAATCATCTGGGAGACTACGGCACTCAGTTCGGAAAAATGATCGTAGCATACAGAAAATGGGGAAACAAAGAAGAAGTAG
>JAFXHN010000045.1 GCA_017536365.1 Bacillota bacterium
GCGACTACAACAGAGAGAATGGGATTCGAAGGCCGTAAAGAAGGCATGTCGGCCCAGGCTGTTGCCTATGTGGAATTGATTCAAACAGCCAAGCAGAATATTTAGAAGAGAGAAAAAGGAGAAAAATAACCATGAAAATGTCACAGATGCATATCCATACATTAAGAGAAGTACCAACAGAAGCGGAAATAGACAGCCATATCCTTATGCTCAGAGCGGGCATGATGAAAAAGCTGGTATCAGGTGTATATAACTTTATGCCTTTCGGAAGAAGAGTTATCAACAAAATGGAACAGATCGTAAGAGAAGAAATGGACGCAAAAGGCGCACAGGAGATCCTCTGTTCAGCTCTTCATCCTGCAGAACTCTGGGAAGAATCCGGAAGATGGTATAAATACGGTCCTGAACTGTTCAGATTAAAGGACAGAGCCGACAGAGACTTCTGCCTTGGACCTACACACGAAGAAGTGTTCACAGCTATCGTTAGAGATGAAGTGAGCTCACACAGACAGCTTCCATTAAATCTTTATCAGATCCAGACTAAATACAGAGATGAAAAAAGACCAAGATTCGGACTCATGAGAGGAAGAGAATTCATCATGAAAGATGCTTACTCTTTTGACAGAGATAAAGAAGGTCTTGAAAAGAGCTATGACGATATGTACGATGCATATGCAAGAGTATTCACAAGATGCGACCTTAACTTCAGAGCTGTAGAAGCGGATAACGGAGCTATCGGCGGAAGTGCATCTCATGAATTCTGCGCACTTTCAGCTGTAGGCGAAAGTGAGATCGGTTACTGTGATGACTGCGATGTAGCAGCAACTACAGAAAGATTTGAATGCGTTGACGATCCTGAAGATACATCAGAAATGAAAGAAATGGCAGATGAACTTACACCTGAATGTAAAACTATCGAATACGTAGCAACATATCTTGGACTTCCTGCAACACAGACATTAAAGGCTCTTATCTTTAAGGCGGAAGGCAATTTCTATGCAGCATTTATCAGAGGCGACAGAGAACTTAATGAAACAAAGCTTATCAATGCTATAAACGTCCCTGAATTCGCTTTGGAATTTGCTGAAGAAGCTGAAATAGAAGCATTAGGCGGAGTGGCAGGATTCACAGGCCCAATGGGACTTAAGAACTGTACTATCATCGTTGACAGCGAAGCTGTAAAGATGAAGAACCTCGTTGCCGGTGCAAATAAAGAAGGTTATCACACACTCAATGTTAACTACGGCAGAGACTACAAAGCTGATATTATTTGTGATCTTAAACTTGTAAAAGAAGGATATACATGTCCTAAGTGCGGCGGAAAGGTAAAACTCGCAAGAGGAACAGAAGTTGGCCAGGTATTCAAACTCGGAACAAAGTACAGCGAATCAATGAAAGCTTACTACAGAGATGAAAACATGCAGGAACAGCTTATAGAAATGGGCTGCTACGGTATAGGGATCACAAGAACACCTGCAGCTGTAGTTGAACAGTATCATGACGAAAACGGTATCATCTGGCCTGTATCACTGGCTCCATATCATGTGGTAGTAACAGTTGTAAACATTAAAGATGAAACACAGATGAAAGTCGGCATGGAGATCCACGATGCTCTCGCAAAAGAAGGCATTGAAGTTCTCATCGATGACAGAGATGAAAGAGTAGGCGTTAAGTTCAAGGATGCTGACCTCATCGGATTCCCTGTAAGAATTACAGTAGGTAAGAAAGCGGGAGAAGGTGTTGTAGAATACAAGCTTAGAAAAGAAGCTGAGATCAGTGAATTTGGAACACAGGAAGCTATCGACACAGCAGTTAAGTTTATCAGAGATGAACTGGTAAGACTTGGACATAAAGAATAATCTTGAAAGAAAAGGAGATTTCACAATGAGCAATCCTATAGTTACTATCGAAATGGAAAACGGCAAAGTGATGAAGGCTGAACTTTATCCTGAAGTTGCGCCGATATCAGTAAACAATTTTGTAAATCTTGTTCAGAAGGGTTTTTATGATGGAATAATCTTCCATAGAGTAATTCCTGGATTCATGATCCAGGGAGGAGACCCAACAGGAACAGGAACAAGCGGACCGGGATACTGCATCAGAGGAGAATTTGCTAAAAACGGTTATGCAAACGATCTTAAACATGAAAGAGGAGTTCTTTCAATGGCAAGAGCAGCAAGCTTTGACAGCGCGGGATCACAGTTCTTTATTATGGTAGAAGCAGCACCTCATCTTGACGGTCAGTATGCGGCTTTCGGAAAAGTTATCGAAGGTATCGAAACTGCGGATGAGATCGTAGCTGTTGAAACAAACTACAGAGATAAGCCTTTAGAAGATCAGAGAATGAAAAAGGTAACAGTTGAGACATTTGGAGTAGAATATCCTGAACCTGTAAAGCTTACAGGAAGATAGTCCTTTCGGAGGATATTAATGGGCATTTTTAAGAGTATAAAAGAGGATATAGATGCGGCACTGACCAGAGACCCGGCGGCAAGAACAAGGCTTGAAGTTTTGATATGTTATCCGGGAGTATATGCGCTGATACTGCACAGGTGGGAGCATTTCCTCTACAGGCATAATTTAAAATTTTTCGCCAGATGGTCATCTCAGGTGACCAGGGCGATAACGGGTATCGAAATACATCCGGGAGCTCAGATAGGAAGACGCTGTTTTATAGACCACGGCATGGCGGTAGTTATAGGCGAAACCACTGAGATCGGAGATGACTGTACTATATATCAGGGAGTAACACTGGGAGGTACAGGTAAAGATGTAGGAAAAAGACACCCGACTTTAGGCAACGGCGTAGTTGTGGCATCCGGAGCAAAGGTCCTGGGGCCTTTCAAAGTAGGAGACAATTCAAAAGTCGGAGCAGGCTCTGTTGTTCTTCACGAAGTTCCTCCCGGCTGTACCGTGGTGGGCATTCCCGGGAAGATCGTAAGAAGACCGGATCAAAGAGCCGATGAATTGAATCAGGTGGATCTGCCTGACCCTGTAGCTGTTGAACTTGAATGCCTCAGAAAACGTATAATTGCGTTAGAGAAGAAGCTGGCACTTGCACAGGCGGGAGGTTTGGATCCCGGTGACAATGCTGACTGGTCATGCAGCGGAAGAAAAGACGATTGTCGCTGCAGTGATTGTGCGATCGGAGGGGAAACTGATGAAGATATATAACACATTAACAAGAACAAAACAGGAATTTGTTCCTATAGACCAAAACGAAATAAAGATATACGTTTGCGGGCCTACAGTGTATAACTTTTTCCATATAGGAAATGCAAGACCTTTTGTTGTGTTCGACACACTGAGAAAGTATCTTGAATACAGAGGCAACAATGTAAAGTTTATCCAGAACTTTACAGACGTTGATGATAAGATCCTCAAGCGTGCAAACGAAGAAGGTATCACACCGTTAGAAGTAGGCGAAAAGTATATTGCAGAATACTTTAAGGATGCAGAAGCTCTCAATGTAAAAAAGGCTACTGTACATCCTAGAGTAACAGAAAATATAGAAGAAATAATCGCTTTCGTTCAGAAGCTCATCGACAAGGGATATGCTTATGAATCCGAAGGAGATGTTTACTACAACACAAGAAAGTTTAGCGAATACGGCAAACTTTCAAAACAGAACATCGAGGATCTCGAACTTGGTGCAAGGATCGAGATCGGCGAAAAGAAAAAGGATCCGCTGGATTTCGCATTATGGAAAGCTCAGAAAGAAGGCGAAGGTCTTGCTTGGGATTCTCCATGGGGAATGGGCAGACCGGGATGGCATATAGAATGTTCCGTAATGTCAACAAAATATCTGGGTGAAACCATCGATATTCATGCAGGAGGTCAGGACTTGACATTCCCGCATCATGAAAACGAGATCGCTCAGACAGAAGCGGCTACAGGAAAACCGTTTGCAAACTACTGGATGCATAACGGATATATCACTATTGACAATGAAAAATGTCAAAATCAAAGGGTAATTTCTTCACAGTCAGAGATATCCTTCAGGAATACGAAGGGGAAGCAATGAGATTCTTCCTCCTTTCAGGCCATTACAGAAGCCCTATCAATTTCAGCAGAGATCTGATGGAACAGGCTAAAAACGGTCTTGCAAGAATGAGAAATGCCAAGAGCAATCTCAAACACCTTATAGGTGCAGGCGCAGCAGGCATCACTGAGGAAGAAGAAAACAAATTCAAGGCACTGGAAGCTTACAGAGATAAGTTTGTTACTGCGATGGAAGATGACCTTAACACAGCTGATGCTATCAGTGCGGTATTTGAACTTATCAAAGACATCAATACTGATGTTAAAGATGGTGCTTCAAAGGAATTTGCTCAGAAGTGTCTTGACCTTTTGACAGAGCTTACAGATGTTTTGGGTATTCTTCAGGATAAAGAAGATGCCGGAGACGGAGTAGATGAAGAACTCCAGAAGCTCATCGATGAACGTCAGGCTGCAAGAAAAGCTAAGGATTTCAAACGTGCTGACGAGATCAGAGATATGCTCAAAGCACAGGGTATCATCCTTGAAGATACTCCACAAGGCATTAAAATAACAAGAATTTAAAACGGGGAGCGCATTGCGCTCCTTGTATTGTAAACGGAGAATAGATATGAAGTTTCTGGTCATCAGCGACACTCATGGAAATGTAGACAAAGCTGTAGAAGTTTATGACAGGATAGCGGATCTTGACGGGATAATACATCTTGGTGATCTGGCAGAGGATGCCGAAAGGATCAAAAGAATGACGGGGGCATGGGTGATCAGCGTCAAAGGAAATATGGATGGAGATTATTCCGACAGGAATTATAAAGTATTGAAGACGGACTACGGAAGGATACTTTTGGTTCACGGCCATAAGGAAAGAGTCAAGAATGGTTTGACGGCACTTCTCTACAGAGCAGAAGAACTGGAATGCAATGCAGTATTCTTCGGACACACGCATCAGGCATTGTATATCGAAGAAGGAAATATGATCCTTTTAAATCCGGGAAGCCTTACTATTCCTTACGGAATGGAGCCGCCTTCGTATGCAGTAGTGGATATCACAGAAGACGGAGAACTTAACGCAGGGATCGTCTATGTTTAACAGGAGAGAATATATGGGAAAATTTATTGTGATAGAGGGGATGGACGGATCAGGGAAATCCACTCAGACGAAGAAACTCAATGAATACTTGAACAAACACGGTTATAAAGTAAAAACCTTTCATTTTCCCTCCGGAGAAGGATTCTATGGAAATATAGTAAACAGATTTCTGCGGGGAGATTACGGCAGAGCAGAAGATGTGGATCCTTACTTTGCGGCATTTGTTTTTGCCGGGGATAGAAAAGAAATGTCGGATACGGTAAACGGATGGCTGGAAGAGTATGATATCGTACTTATGGACAGGTATACTTTTTCCAATATTGCGTATCAGTGCGCAAAAATTGACAGTGTTAAAGAACAGAAAAAACTGAGAGATTGGATATTTACTTTAGAATTTGATATATTTAATATCCCGAAACCGGACATGTCTATTTTCCTTGGCGTACCGATGTCCTTCGTTAAGCATCAGCTTGGCAGGGAACGTGTTGGGGAAGAAAGAGACTACCTTAATGGTAAAGCGGATATCCATGAAAAGGATATGAGCCTTCAGTACAGGGTAGGAGAACAATACAGGATAATGTGCAGCGAGCGCGATGAAATGGTCATGATGGACTGTACAAATGATCAGGGCCATATGCTTAACGGTGACAGGATACATAAGAATATAATCAAGCTTTTAAAAGAAAAAGAGATAATTTAGCATTGGAGGTCGTTATAATGAAAAGAGCAGATGCAGCGGTAGAAAAGTTTATAGGCGGATACAATTGTTCACAGGCAATACTCAGTGCGTATTGCGATCTGTACGGTATTGATGAAGTGACAGCATTTAAGCTTGCGGAAGGTTTCGGCCTCGGGATGGGCGGATATAAGGACGAATGCGGTGCTGCAACGGGTATGTTCATGGTCCTTGGGCTTGAAAACAGTGATGGAGAACTGGGAAAAGGAACTACAAAACAGTCAACATATGCAAAAGTTCGTGAATGCGGGGATTCATTTAAAGAAGAAATGGGTACAATAATGTGCGGAGAGCTCCTCAGAAAAGAAAGAGATATGAAAGCGGCTGCGGCTCCGGAAGAGATCGAAGCATCCAACGGTAAAAATCTCATTTGCATAAAATGTGTGGAATGCGCAGCAAAAATCCTCGATGAAAAACTGGGGGACAAATAGAAAGGAGTTCTGATGTTAACAGGAAAGCAGAGAAGCTATCTGAAAGGACTGGCTCAGAAAATAGATCCAACTGTATATATCGGAAAACAGGGTATAACGGAGAACGTTATAAAAGAAATGGAGACCGGATACGAATCCAGAGAACTGGTAAAGGTAAAGCTTCAGGAATCCTGTATGCTGGATCCTAAAGAAGCGGCTAATGAAATAGCAGAAGCTACGGGAGCGGAATTCGTACAGGCCATCGGCAGGAAGTTCGTGCTCTACAGAGAGTCTAAAGAAAACAAGCAGATAGTTATCCCGAAATAATTAATAAAAAAGACCCCTTGGTCTGACTGACGTCTGACTAAGGGGTATGTGTTTTTTTGATATCGTTTTTTCGGGTCAAAAGGAATGCCCCAATGACCAGAAGGATACACTGGGTGGTAATAGGTGCTGACCAAACTCCTGAAAGATCCAAGAATGAAGGCAGTATGAATAAAAGCGCCGGCATTAACAGCAGCCCTTCGGAATAGACCATTAGTGATGCGCCGTAAGGTCTGTTAACAGCATACAGGAAATCCGCTGTGGTTCTTGAAAAACCATATAAAGGAGCGGTGGATGCAAGGATAGGCATCATGCTTATCAGCATGGCGGTAGTATTTTCTCCCGTGTTGTACAGGAAGGCTATTTCCTCGCAGAAAATAATTAAGAGGACTGCCCCCAGAGTTCCTATAGCAATGTTGATGGAGAAGGTAAGCTTTGCTGTCTTTCTTACTATTTCTTTATTTCCTGCGCCTGTGTTAAAGCTTAGGAGCGGCTGTGCGCCTTCGCTTATCCCCTGAATCATCAGCTGGATGATGGACAAAACATATGATATAACGGCAAAGGCTGCTACTGCTATATCTCCGCCGAGCTTTAAAGCCTGAATGTTTACAAGAAGTATTGCCAAAGAAGGAAGTATTGAGAGACCAAAAGGAGAAACTCCGATCTTTAGGATCTCTTTTATGACTTTAGCCTTGAATCTTATGTATGAAAGCGGGATACGGTTAGTTTTCAGAAGGAAGAAGATCACAAAAGGCACCGCTGTTACGGCCTCTCCCAGAATAGTGGCAAGTCCGGCCCCTCTGACGCCCCAGTTCAGTATCATAACGAAATACCAGTCCAGAACTATATTGACGATACAGCCTGCCACCATTGAGGCCATAGCCAGTACAGGTCTGCCTAAACTTCTTATTATAGGCATAAGACCGCATCCGCCGATTTGGGCGGCAGCTCCAAGAGCCAATGTGCGCAAATAAATGACAGCATATTCTTTTGTTAGACCTTCTGCTCCCATAAGAGTGATGAGTATCTCGGCAAAGCCGTAAATAAGCATAGTCACGACAAGGGAGGCTGTTATTATGAGCGAAAAGCTGACGCCTATGGCTTTGTCTGCGTTGAGCTTATCGCCCTCGCCGCGTCTAAGGCTGCTTACGACGCTTCCACCCATGCCCAGGCCTGTTCCTATGGCATAGGTGACAGCGGCTACCGGCCATGCCAGGTTGACGGCGGCAAGACCTATATCTCCAACGGTCTGACCGATAAAATACCCGTCTACAATGGAATATATACCTGTAAGGGTAAAAGCTATCATAGAAGGGATAATATATTTAAAATAATTTTTATAGAACATTATATGACCTCGTCTTTTAAGTTTATATCGCCACAAAGCACATTATACATTAAATCAAAAAGATTTCAATTACGGCAAATAAATTCTGACATTGGGAACGGCTCTTTAGGGCTCCCCATAGGTATTATTCTGTGGTATAATGTTTAATCAATTATGTTATCAGAGGTTTGGAAATGTTTGGAGTATTAAAAAATCATAATGTGCCTGAGGATCCGGCAAGGATGAATGAGATCGTGCTGGCATATCTCGGAGATTGCGTATACGAGCTTTATGTAAGAAATCTTTCTGTCGAGACGGGAGAACCTAAAGTTTATGTTTTAAATAAAATGTCGTCTGCAAGATCGAAGGCTTCATATCAAGCTGCGGCTGTAAAAAAAATACTGCCGTCATTAAGCGAAACCGAGGCAGGCATAGTAAGGAGAGCAAAGAATAAAAAGATCACTTCCAAACCCAAAAATGCAGACCCTATGGACTATAAAGCAGCAACAGCTTTTGAGGCATTGGTAGGATATCTGTATTTGACGGAACAGACGGAAAGAATGGAGCACATCATTGGATTAGCATTAAATGAATATGAATCGGATGTAGAAATCAAGGATAAAGTGGGGGAACAAAATGAGTAAAGCAGATGTGATATTTAAGAATATGTGCAGTGATATATTGGAAAATGGTTTTTCATCTGAAGGCCAGATAGTAAGACCTAAATGGGAGGACGGCACACCTGCCCATACTGTAAAACAATTCGGTATCGTTAACAGATATGATCTGTCGGAAGAATTCCCTGCTTTGACTCTTAGACCTACAGCTATGAAGTCTGCTTTTGATGAGATCCTTTGGATATGGCAGAAAAAATCGAATGCAGTTAAAGATCTCAACAGCCGTATCTGGGATGAATGGATGGGCGAAGACGGGACCATAGGAAAAGCATACGGTTATCAGCTTGGAGTAAAATATAAGTTTGCTCAGGGAGAAATGGACCAGGTAGACAATGTGCTTTGGCAGCTCAAAAATACACCTTACAGCAGAAGGATAATGACAAATATATATAATTTTTCAGATCTTTCTGAAATGAATCTGGAACCATGTGCATACAGTATGACTTTCAACGTTGTGGGAAACCGCCTCAATGGTATTCTCAATCAGCGTTCACAGGACGTACTTGTGGCAAACAACTGGAATGTGGTTCAGTACTCTCTTCTTCTCATGATGTTTGCACAAGTAAGCGGATTAGAGGCGGGAGAACTGGTACACGTGATTTCCGATGCTCATATTTACGATAGACATATTCCTTTAGTAAAAGAAATGCTGGAACGTCCTATGTATGATGCGCCAAAGGTAAGACTCAATCCTGAGATCAAAGATTTCTATGAGTTTACAGTGGCGGATCTTATAGTTGAGGATTATCAGACAAATCCGCAGATAAAGAATATACCGGTGGCAGTATAATATAAGAGGTGCGGTATGGTTATAAATACTATAGTAGCAGTTGATGAAAAATGGGCTATAGGGAAAAACAACGATCTTTTGTTCAGCATCCCTGAGGATATGAAATATTTCAGAAAAATGACCCTGGGAGCTGCTGTGGTGTACGGAAAGAATAATCTTTTGTCTTTTCCCGGTGGAAAACCCCTTCCTAAGAGAAGGAATATCGTGATCTCCACCACCATTGAGACTTCTGAAGACTATGAGGTTGTTAGAAGCTTAAAAGAATTGGCAGAACTTCTCAAAAAGGAAACAGAAAGAGAGATATTTGTTATAGGCGGAGCGGAAGTTTATGCTCAGCTGCTGCCCTATTGCAGGAATGCTTATATCACAAAGATGTACAGAGATTTTGAAGGGGAAAAATTCTTCCCGAACCTGGACGAAAAGCCTGAATGGGAGCTTAAAGAAGAGGGACAGCTCTTGGACCATGAAGGGTTGAAGTACAGCTTTAACAGATATGAAAATACATCTGTTGAGGCGTTCGAATAAAGCAGATAGAGTGGAGAAGTTATGAATATAGATTTGATCATAGGAAGAAATCCGGTAACGGAAGCGGTGAAAAGTGGGAGAACGATCGAAAAGCTGATGATATCCAAAGGCTCTGAAAAAGGCCTTGCTCAAATCATCGCCATGGCTAAGGATAAAGGGATACCGGTATATTACAATGATAAAGCAAGAATGGATAAGATCGCAGAAGGCGGTGCTCATCAGGGTGTGGCTGCTTATGTAAGCAGTTACGAATACTGCGAAGTAGAAGATATTATAAAACGAGCCGAAGATAAAGGGGAAGTGCCGTTTGTAGTGATACTGGACGGGATAGAGGATCCTCATAATCTCGGAGCAATAATGAGAAGCGCTGACGGAGCGGGGGCCCATGGAGTGATAATTCCTAAAAGAAGAGCTGTGGGGATCACCGGCGTTGTAGCCAAGGCTTCTGCGGGAGCGGTGGAATATGTCCCGGTGGCGAGAGTTGCCAACATAGCGCAGACTATAGAGAAGCTTAAAAAAGAAGGGTTCTGGGTAGCTGCTGTAGATATGAGCGATACACCGTATTACAAGAGCGATCTTAAAGGTAAGCTTGCTGTGGTAATAGGCAATGAAGGCGAAGGCATAAGCAAACTGGTAAAACAGAAATGTGATTTTACAGTGAGTATGCCTATGATGGGCAGTGTGCAGTCTCTTAATGCTTCTAATGCGGCGGCTATAATAATGTATGAGGTAAGGCGTCAGAGAGATTCGGAATAATATAAACAGAGGCAGGGGATAGGATGATAGGATATAAAGAACTTAGGGATGAAGAGATCGTGATCCTTGCGAAAAAGGGAGATGAGGCGGCTCTGAGTGAAGTATTCGAAAGATACAAAACGGTGGTAAGGGTAAAAGCCAAATCATATTTTATTGCCGGGGGAGATCCCGATGACACAATTCAGGAGGGAATGATAGGCCTGTTTCAGGCAGTCAGAGATTTTGATGAGAATAAAGGAGCTGCCTTCAATACTTTCGCACAGCTTTGCATAGATCGTCAGATAATGACCGCTATAAAAAAGGCTGCGAGCAAGAAGAATTCTCCTTTAAATACATCAGTGCCTATACCTGAAACAGAGGATGGAGAAACTGCAGAACATGCGGAAAGCCCTGAGAACATACTCGTGGACAGAGAGAATGCGGAAACCATTAGGATCCAGCTTAAAGACAGCTTAAGCTCATTTGAAAACAGGGTTTTCGACATACTTTTAAATGATCGAAATTACGCTGAAATAGCTGAAATAATGGGGGTAGATAAAAAGTCTGTAGACAATGCTATACAGAGGATCAAAAGGAAAATGAAAATGCTGCAGGGGGAGTAAAATAGCCCTAAATGGCTTGACATTATACGACTGTGCATAGTAAAATACTATGGGCATTTAATGCGCTGTTGTAGCTCAGCAGGTAGAGCACTTCCTTGGTAAGGAAGAGGTTTCGGCGGTTCGAGCCCGCTCAACAGCTCCAGCTTAGATATAAACGAATTTTTATATTTTAATGAAAGGATGAACAAAGATGGCAAAAGCAAAATTTGAAAGAACAAAACCGCATGTAAACATCGGAACAATCGGTCACGTAGACCATGGTAAGACAACATTAACAGCAGCTATTACAAAGACATTAAACGTAAGATACGGAC
>JAFXHN010000046.1 GCA_017536365.1 Bacillota bacterium
AAGGAGTAGCGGATATGGATAATGAAAAAAACAATGTAGAGATCAACAAAAAAGAACTTCTGGATGGTATTGTAGAAAAGGCAAAACAGAAAGGCAAGGTATCTTATACTGAAGTGGCAAATGCTCTCGAAAACGTGGAATTGGACAAGGAGCAGATGGAGGATCTTTATGATACTCTTACCACAAACGGGATAGAGATCATTTCTGAATCCGAACCGGAGGACTTCCCTATAATAGAAGATGATCATGATGATCCTGATATCATTGTGGATGACGAAGAAGAAGTAGAGATAGATCTGTCTCTGCCTAAAGGCATAAACGTAGACGATCCTGTAAGGATGTATCTCAAAGAGATAGGAAAAGTTCCGCTCCTTACAGCGGAAGAAGAAATAGAACTTGCCAAGAGAATGGAAGAAGGAGATGAAGAGGCAAAGAAAAAGCTTTGCGAAGCTAATCTCAGACTCGTGGTAAGTATCGCAAAAAGATATGTTGGAAGAGGAATGCTGTTTTTAGATCTTATTCAGGAAGGAAATCTGGGCCTTATCAAAGCTGTAGATAAGTTTGACTGGAGAAAAGGTTATAAATTCAGTACATATGCTACCTGGTGGATCAGACAGGCTATAACAAGATCTATCGCAGATCAGGCCAGAACTATAAGAATACCGGTGCATATGGTCGAAACCATCAATAAACTTATAAGGATATCAAGACAGCTCCTTCAGGAATACGGACGTGAGCCGACACCTGAAGAAATCGCTATTGAAATGGACATGCCGGAAGAAAAGGTAAGAGAGATCCTTAAGATCGCTCAGGAACCTGTATCTTTGGAAACACCTATCGGGGAAGAGGAAGACAGTCATCTCGGAGATTTTATTCCTGATGATGATGTTCCTGCACCTGCTGAAGCTGCCGCATTCTCAATGCTGAAGGAACAGCTTATGGAAGTTCTCGACACTCTTACCGAAAGAGAGCAGAAGGTCCTTAAACTCAGATTCGGCCTCGAAGACGGCAGAGCCAGAACTCTTGAAGAAGTCGGCAAGCAGTTTGATGTTACAAGAGAAAGAATAAGACAGATAGAAGCTAAAGCCCTGAGAAAACTCAGACATCCAAGCAGAAGCAAAAAGCTGAAGGATTATCTGGAATAGTGGTGAAGGCATGATTCGTTTATCGGAAAGACTGGAAAAGATCGCAGGTTTTATTTCTTTAGGAGATAAAGTGGCGGACATAGGTACGGATCACGGATATATACCTATATATTTAAAGCAGAACGGAATATCTTCGTATATAATAGCCGGAGATATAAATAAAGGCCCTCTAGAAAAAATGGAGGAGAATCTGGATAAGCATATACCCGATCACAAAGACAGAGAGGGTATAATAATGAGACTGGGTTCGGGACTCGATGTTATAGAGAGAGGCGAAGTAGATACTGCAGTTATTGCAGGAATGGGCGGTCTCCTTATGGAAGATATACTTTCCGCCGACTGGGAAAAGACCAGGTCGGTAAAAAGGTTTATCCTCCAGCCCCGAAATGCCCAGGATAAGCTGAGAAAATGGCTTTTAGAGAATGGATTCAGCATCGTAGATGAGATACTTGCGAGAGAGAGTCGATTCGTATGGGAGATACTCTGCGTAGAGCATTGCGAAAGCATGGATGCAAAGAGTAAATACTTCGGTACTGAGGATGAACAGTATGAAGTGGGACAGCATTTGATAAAAAAACCGGATCCTTTGATCCGTGAGTTTATATCAAACAAAATAGGAATAGAAAGAAAAATTTCGGAAAATGCAGGCAGATCTGATTCTGCCGATGCGGTCTTGCAGAAGAAAACCGCTGAGGATAAGATAAGAATGCTGGAAGGAATAATAAGTAATGTCAATAGATAAGAAACAGCTGATAAAAGTAATAGAGGAAATCGCGTCTCCTGAACTGATGGAGCCTTGGGATAATACAGGCATGCAGATATCAGCAGGAGATGATGAGGTAAAGAAGATCCTTGTATGTCTTGATGTATGCGATGAGACCGTTGATGAAGCTGTGAAGAAGGAATGTGATTTTATCGTGAGCCATCATCCGATGTTTTTTGACGGGATAAAATGCATAGATCAGGAAACAGCAAAGGGGAGACATATAGTTAAGCTGATATCTAACGGAATATCCGTATATTCTTCTCACACCTCTTTTGATACGGTATTTGGCGGAAACAACGATAGGCTGGCGGAGATACTGGATCTTAAAGCTGTATGTGCTCCGGAAGAAGACCCTATAATGAGGACAGGAGAACTGCCGGAAGCAATGAAGCTTTCTGAATTATGCGGTCTTGTAGATAAAAACATAATGAATGGAAAAGGACTTTCCTATTCCGGAGATCCTGATAAGGAAGTTCGTACAGTAGGAATATGCACCGGAGCTGGAGCATCTCTTATGAATTCTGCTTTTGCACTGGGATGCGATGTACTTATAACAGGAGATGTGAAGTACCATGATTTTCAGAAAGCAGATGAACTGGGTATCAGTATAATAGATGCAGGACATTATGAGACTGAGATCCTGTTTGCGGAGAATATGGGCAATAAGCTTAAAGAGGCTCTTGAAGGAAAGGCGGAAGTTATCCCTGCCGATAGTCAAAAAAACTGTTTGAAAAGATATTACAGTATGGTATAATCACTAACTAATGTGAGTAAGTCGGACAGTCGCGTGGGAGACCACGAGGAAAGTCCGGGCTCCGCAGAGCAGGGTGCCGGATAACGTCCGGTGGAGGCGACTCTAAGGAAAGTGCAACAGAAATATACCGCCGCGCAAGCGGTAAGGTTGAAAAGGCGAGGTAAGAGCTCACCGGCGGCATGGTAACATGCCGGCCATGTAAACCCCACCCGGAGCAAGATCAAGAATGGACCTTAAAGCGGCTGCTCGTCGTGGGTCCGAAGGTGGA
>JAFXHN010000003.1 GCA_017536365.1 Bacillota bacterium
ATACGTTTCTCCTGCACAGATCAGAAGATTCAGACTCAAAACCGGCGACAAGGTAAAAGGCATAACCCGCCCGCCAAATGAGGGCGAAAAATTCCGCGCACTATTATACGTAAATACCGTAAACGGCGACCCATTGAACGTCGCCATAAACAGAAAAGACTTTGACTCTCTTACTCCTATCTTTCCTGAAGAAAGATTAAATCTAGAAATCAACCCTGCTGACCTTTCGACGAGGCTTATAGACCTAATCGCGCCAATAGGCAAGGGTCAGAGAGGTCTTATCGTTGCGCCTCCAAAAGCCGGCAAGACCGTGCTTTTAAAGAAAGTGGCCAACAGCATAACAAAACTCCATAAAGACATAGAGCTTATCGTGCTTCTCATAGATGAACGTCCTGAAGAAGTAACTGATATGCAGCGTTCCATCGACGGTGAAGTCATCTACTCCACCTTTGACGAATTGCCGCAGCACCACATAAAGGTAGCGGAAATGGTACTGGCAAGAGCCCAGAGACTGGCTGAACACGGAAAAGACGTTGTCATACTTTTAGACAGCATAACCAGACTGGCAAGAGCCTACAACCTGACCATCCCGCCTACAGGAAGGACCCTCTCCGGCGGTCTTGACCCGGGAGCTCTTCACAAGCCAAAGAAATTCTTCGGCGCAGCCAGAAATCTCGAAGAAGGAGGCAGCGTGACCATCCTTGCCACAGCCCTGATCGAAACCGGCAGCCGTATGGATGACGTTATCTTTGAAGAATTCAAAGGCACAGGCAACATGGAGCTTCACCTAGATAGAAAGCTTTCTGAAAAGAGGATATTCCCGGCCATCGATCTCAACAGATCCGGCACCAGAAGAGAAGACCTCCTCCTCACTCCTGAGGAAATGGAAGCCATCTGGATGATGCGCCGAGTTCTTGGGAATGGAGCAAATCAGGATGCTGCAGAATCCATAATTAACTATCTCATGAGCACAAAGACTAACAAAGAGTTTATAAAGCTCATAAAGAGAAGTCATCTGGATCAGAAGAATCCTGTGTTCACAATGAAATAGACATGAAAGAAACAAAAAAAGATTGGGCTCCCAATCTTTTTTCGTTGTAAAAAATGTGGCATATTATCAAAAACTCGTTGTAATTTTTGTAGACATGTGCAATACTATACTTGCATCATAATAATGGAGGTGCTTGTATGTATAGAATCGCTATTGAAAAACTATATAAATGGAAAGAAAACAAACGCCGTAAGCCCCTGATCATCGAGGGTGCGCGTCAGGTCGGCAAAACCTGGCTGATGAAAGAATTCGGTAAACAGGCATATGAAAATACTGTATATATAAACTTCGATTCCAACTCAAGGATGGCAGAACTGTTTGCCTCTGACTTAGATATCGAACGTTTGATTTTAGGATTAGAACTTTACACCGGACATAAAATAAACCCAGAAAATTCCCTGCTGATTTTTGATGAAGTTCAAGAAGTGCCAAGAGCCTTGACATCACTAAAATATTTTTGTGAAAATGCACCCCAATATCACATTGTGTGCGCAGGATCACTCTTAGGCATTGCCTTGCATCAAGGCACATCTTTTCCTGTTGGAAAGGTTGATTTCTTAAAGCTTTATCCTCTTTCTTTCAGAGAATTTTTAATGGCTGTTGGTAAAGATCAGTTTGCTGAGCTCCTCGATAAACAGGATTTCCAAATGGTGACAAGCTTTAAACAGACATATATCGACGCGTTAAAACAATATTACTTTGTGGGCGGTATGCCTGAAGCTGTGCAGGCTTTCGCAGAAAACAAAGACTTTAATGAGGTTCGTGAAATTCAAAAAAGGATACTTGATGCTTACGAGCAGGATTTCTCAAAGCATGCACCAAATGAGATCGTACCAAAGATCCGTATGCTGTGGAACAGCATCCCTTCTCAGCTTGCAAAGGAAAACAAAAAATTTATCTACGGTCTTATACGGGAAGGGGCACGTGCAAAAGAATATGAATCTGCTATTATGTGGCTCAGCGATTGCGGTCTTGTCCATAAAATCAGCCGAATAAATTCTCCTGGAGTTCCTTTAAAAGCCTATGAAGATTTAAAGGCCTTTAAGCTGTTTCTGGTGGATGTAGGTCTGCTTGGATGTATGGCCGGACTTCGTCAGCGTACCCTGCTCGACGGAAACGATCTTTTCGTTGAATTTAAAGGCGCTCTCACGGAACAGTATGTTTGTCAGCAGCTTAAAACCCGCGATGATTTATGTGTTTATTATTACACCAACGACAGAGGTTCCTGCGAAATTGATTTTGTGGTCGAAACAGATGAAAATATCATTCCGGTAGAAGTCAAGGCTGAGGTAAATCTCAGAGCCAAAAGCCTGAAAACCTACCGTGAAAAATTTTCTCCCCAAATATCTGTCCGCACATCGATGGCAGATCACAAACAAGAAGAATCCCTTGTCGATCTTCCGTTATATACAATAGAAAATATTTCGAAATTAAAACTATAACAAAACATTTCATATAAAGAGACCTCCCGTCACAATAACGGGAGGTCTTTTAAAATCCCCTCTATTCAAGATAATTCATTAATATCTGTGCGATCTCACCGCGAAGAGCAGGGCTGAGAGGTTCAAGCATTCCTTCGCCTTTACCTTCCATTATTCCTTCTCCGCACACCCACTGCAGTGCAGGAAACGCATATTCGCTGATGCTGAACGCATCTTCGAAACTAAGGATATTGGTATCTTCTCCTACACTCACATCATATCCCTTGTACTGTGCATATCTGTAAAGTATAGCCGCAAGCTGTTCACGGGTAATGCTGTCCATAGGTCCAAAGTTTCCGTCTCCGTACCCTTCAACGATCTCATTAGCCGCAGCCCATTCCACAGCTTCTGTGTACCAGACATCCTCTTCCACATCTGCAAATGTACCGCTCTTGCCCTGACCGAAAGCAGGTTCCCCTTCAAGACGCCATAAAGTAGTAACTATCATAGCACGAGTAGTTGTGCCGGCAGGATCAAACAGGCCATCGCCTATTCCTTCCATTATTCCTCTGTGACATACATAATTTACAGCTCCGCTATACCAGTCTATTGCAGTCACATCATCAAAATCTATGCTGAATGCTGTACATTTATCAACACAAGCCGCCTTGCCGCAGTCTTCGTCAAGACATCCTCCGCAGATGCCGCAAACACTTTCGCACTTATGCTTTTTAGACACCGGAGGCTCCCCTGCGGAATTTTCCTGCCACTGAGCATAAACAGTAGCATCAGCATTAAATACAGTATCTGTTGTCACTTCTTCTCCGCCTTCAGCAGCAGTATACCAGCCCTTAAACGTATACCCGTCACGATCAGCATCAGGCAGTCCACTCAGTTTCCCGCCAACACCGGTCGTTAAAGGACTTGGATCAACACCGCCGACGTAATTTAAAACAAAATCAACAGTGTATTCTTCATATTCAAGATATCCTATACCATAAAGAGAAAATTTCTTAACATACAGAGTGATTTTACTGTCCCCTATCACACAGTACTCACCGTCAAGATTTGCTTCACCCTGAGGTATTTCTGTGATTTCGCCTTCGTCTACAGCATTATCATTATCCTCATCGTGGAAGCGATAAACAGATATGTTGTGCTTATTGGTTTTATCAAACGGCAATTCTATCTTTAACAACTGAGCATTACTGTCTCCAATATCGCTCACAGCATCATCACCTATTTTCTGAGTCAATGTTAAATCAACAAAGTCAACGGTTTTCTCCACATCTCCAACTTTGGCGATTTCTTTAATTTCAGCAGCTGCAGTTTTTTCGCTGTTACTCATTTCATCTTCAGCTTTCTCATCAACGATGAGCTTTACTTCAATGTCTTTATCTTGATTTCCATCCAATTTGCCAAGTTCTTCGGCAATTTTATCTAAACCTTCTGCTGTTGTTCCGGAAAAATCTCCTGCACTGCTGTTGTCAACTGCGCCGGAAACATCTACAGCACCTGTATTTCCTACATTTCCAACCTTGAATACAAATTTTACAGGACCGCCATTTTCTACATTGAGCCATGACATAGTCATGCCAGAATCACCGCCTTCAATACGGGTAACTACATCTTCATCATCAATTTTTTCGGTTTCTGTATAACTTGTGTCTACCATATTATAAGCAAACGCCTTACGAGAACTATAATTTCCTATCCAGAATCTATCGGCATACGTGCTGCTGTCAGGAGCAATAACAAATGCCGGATCCTCTTCTGTTGCATCAATTTCCGATGCGGCGCCTATCATCGCTATCTGTTTAAGTACGCCTTTATCAATAGTTCCAATCAAAGCCGCATGGTCGTAATAGCTTCCGCTTGTCGCGCTGTTCCCCAACTGAGTATCGCACCCAAATGCAAATGACTTATCTCCATCAGCAAGCTGAGCTTCAAACAGCACCGCCTGTCTATCTTCATCGCTGAATGCTACGCGCAATGCTTTCGGTGCTTTTATAGCAGCAGCACTGCTGGGAGAAATCTCGTCGGGAGACTTTTCTATACTTCCATACATTTCCCATTTCGTACTGTAACTTGTCTGCAGCATATAATTTACGCCCGCTTTTGTTGTGTATAAACCAGTCACATCAAAATATTCTCCGTTTACGCGATAAGCCATTGTGCCATTTGAAATATAATAATAGCCATTCGGATAATATGGAGAATATGAATACTTTGTCCATATTCTTCCATCCACATCTCCGGGTTCAGAAGTCTCTGCTTTGACAATACGTACAGCCTTGCTGTTTTCTCCATCAACAACACAGCGATACCAAGTTCCGCTTACCGGCTCCGTAAAAGTATACGTACTGCTTGTTGCTTCTCCAATGTTAGTATATTGACCATCTTTGCTTTGAGCTCTTTGCCACTGATATGACTGTGCATTTTTCGCTTCCATAACAAGGGTCACAGAAGAATCATTCATATCCTTACCATACGGATAACCATTATTTCCAATGCTTACAACTGTCATCCATTCGCTTCCATTCCAGCTGTAATCCTTGTCTCCAAGTCCAAGTTTCGCACCGATTTCTGTATCAGCAAACACGACAAACACATTAGGATCTGCTCCTGCCCATGCATTCACCAGTTTAACATAACCAGCATCACCAATAACCAGCTTTCCGCCCTGTGATGCTATAAGTCCCCCTTCACCGTAAGGGAGTGAAGACACATCTAAATCACCGTCCACCGCTACTTTTCCTGCGATCACAAGACCTCCGGCAGTTTCGCTGTTAGAAACAGTCAAAGAATCCCCTTCATTTACAGTGATCTTATTGCCTTCAAGAATAGTCAGTGTATGACCGGCAAGATCAATAGTGATGCCTTTTGCCAATACAGTATCAACATCCACAGTTACATCTTCTGCCAAAGCCACAGTAGCTCCTTGCGCTGCGGCATCAATAGCGGCTGTCAGTCGGTCAAGACTGCTGTCTGCTGACGGATCTCCTTCATTTTCCGCTAACGCAAAAACAGGTATCATCGTTACTACCATGCACAAAGCCAACATGACGGCAAGTATCTTCTTTCTCACTTTACGCCTCCTTAATTTTGCAAAAAATCGGTATAATTTTGCAAGAAACTCGCAAAATCACATACGTTGCATATTCTCGTATTATTTGCTAATATTGTATCACTTATTGTTACAAAACACAATATATTGCGAAAAAACAGTTATTTTTTGCAACGATTTTACTTGAGAGGAGATTTCTTTATGTTTCGTATCGCTCTTTGCGACGATGAGCGCGATCAGCTTTCTGCAACAGAGAAACTTTTAAAAGACTATTCCTCGATTCATCCGGAATCAAATATTCATATACAAACTTTTTCAAGCGGGGCTGCTCTTTTGGAGCATATGAATTCAGCCTCTGTTTTTGATGTTTACTTTTTAGACATTATTCTTGCCGGAGAGAACGGTATAGATCTCGGTATGAAAATAAGGGAAATCGATAAAGCAGGAAGCATCGTTTATCTTTCTACATCCCCGGATTTCGCTCTTGATTCATATAAGACCAAAGCATCCAAGTATCTTCTCAAACCCGTTGCTTCCGATCAGGTGTTCTCGACACTTGACGAGATCCTTGAGGTCTGGCTTCAGGAGCATCAAACATATATAACTGTAAAAACCCGTAACGGTCTTCATCGTATAGCAATACGAAATATAGTTTTCGGCGAATTGTCAGGACACAGTGTAAAATATCATCTTTCCGACGGCAGTGTTTTAGAAAGCACCAGCATACGAACATCCTTCAAAGCTGCAATTTCAACGCTGCTGAAACATGATCGTTTTGCCCTTTGCGCCACTTCGTTTTTTGTAAACCTTTCATTTGTTGAAATGGTGGAACCTGCCGGTCTGAAACTTATCAACGGAGGATCGCTGCCGCTGTCTCGTACCCTTAGAGCATCTGTTCACTGATACCGTTTTTATGCATATGGTTCGGGGTGAACCTGTCCATACTTTTCATATACGGCCTGGACGTGCTGGGAAACGTTTCTCTTTTTACCGCAACGATCCCCAGCCTTTTATATTTCTGGATAGTTGCAAAAGATCGCAGAGGAAAGTTCTTCTTTACTTTCTGCTTAGTAGACACCATAATGATCTGGGTCCTGCTGCAGAACTGTCTACCGTATTTGCCAATGCATTAGAAAACATGATCAACGCCGTCATGGATCTTCCAAGAGACAAACGAGTTATAATATGCAAATGTATCTCTTCTCCTAGACTAATGCTGGAATTTGCAAATCCATGCAGCGATAACGTTATAATAGGTCGCAACGGGCTTCCTGTTATAGACAGCGACAGCCATGGAATAGGCACTCGTTCCATCAAAGCCTTCTCCGAAAAATACGGAGCAGTCTGTTCCTTTAGAGTTGAGGACGGCTGGTTCAAGCTCCAGCTTGCACTTTAAATCACTTCTATCAAAAAAGTAAGCCGCAGACATTCAAATGCCTGCGGCCTTTTAATTGATTTTATTCTAAAATCCGTCTTATTTATTATAGTTGTAGAAACCTTCGCCTGATTTTCTTCCGAGCTTGCCTGCTCTAACCATTTTCTTGAGAAGTGGATGAGGTCTGTATTTAGGATCGCCGAATTCTGTGTAAAGTGTGTTCATGATAGCAAGACATACGTCGAGACCGATGAGGTCGCCTAATTCGAGAGGTCCCATTGGGTGGTTTGCGCCAAGCTTCATTGCTGCATCGATGTCTGCAACGCCTGCAACGCCGTCAGCATAGATTCCGATACCTTCGTTTACCATAGGAACAAGGATCCTGTTTACTACAAATCCAGGAGCTTCTTCAACTTCTACAGGAGTTTTGCCGATCTTCTTTGTTAAATCGAGGATAACGTCTCTTGTTTCATCTGATGTTGTGAGGCCTTTGATGATCTCAACCAGTTTCATTGCTGGAACCGGATTGAAGAAGTGCATTCCGATGATCTTGTCAGGTCTGTTTGTAGCTGATGCGATCTCTGTGATCGAAAGAGATGATGTATTTGTAGCGATTATTGTGCCAGGTTTGCAAAGTGCATCCAGTTCAGCAAATAATGCTTTCTTTGATTCCATTTCTTCTGTTGCAGCTTCGATGATGAGGTCTGCGTCTTTAACGATAGCGATATCTGTTGAGCCGTGTACTCTGCTCATGATCTCTTCTTTTTCTGCAGCTGTGATCTTTTCTTTAGCTACTAATCTGTCGAGATTCTTATTAACTGTAGCGATACCTTTTTCTACTGAAGTTTCTCTTCTTGCTCTGAGAACTACTTCATAACCATTCTGTGCCAGTACCTGAATGATACCTGCGCCCATTGTACCTGTTCCGAGTACGCCGATTTTTTTCATTTTGTTTCCTCCTAAAATGTATGATTATAGTTATTATTTATCTTTGAATTCAGCTTTTCTCTTTTCGAGGAATGCAGTCATTCCTTCCTTCTGATCCTCTGTACCAAAGCACATATCGAAGAAACTGCTTTCTATTGTGATACCTGTTTCGATATCCTTTTCACAGCCTCTCTGAATAGCTGCGTTTGCATATCTTACAGCTATAGGAGCGTTCTTTAAAACTCTTGCAGCCAGCTTTTCAGCTTCTTCCATAAGGTTTTCAAGCGGTACTACTTTATTTACAAGGCCGATCCTTTCAGCTTCATCAGCAGAAATAGCATCTCCTGTGAGGATAAGCTCTTTTGCCTTCGCCTGTCCGATGACTCTTGGAAGTCTCTGTGTTCCTGAGAATCCCGGTGTGATACCGATGCCTACTTCCGGCTGACCGAATTTTGCTGTTTCTGCAGCGATCCTCATGTCGCAGCTCAGAGCCAGCTCGCAGCCTCCGCCTAATGCAAATCCATTGATAGCAGCAATAGTTACCGCTTCAAGGAATTCTATCCTCCTCATTACTTCAGAACCCTTTATTGCAAGTTCTCTGCCCTGACCTAGATTGAAATCTCTCATCTGAGCTATATCGGCTCCCGCAACAAAAGCTCTGCCTTCGCCAGTGAAAATGACTACTCTTATAGATCTGTCTGCTTCAACAAGATCCACAGCCTTTCCCAGCTCTTCTATGACCTGAGTGTTGAGAGCATTCATTGCCTTTGGTCTGTTAATAGTGATATACGCTATTGCACCCTCTTTTCTGAATAAAATTGTTTCAAAATTACTCATTCAACTTCTCCTTCATAAATGCTTTGTATTTTTCAACGCCGGGCTGGTCAAACGGGTTGATTCCCATCATATAACCTTTCAGCGCACAGCTTCTCTCAAAGAAGTATACCATTTTTCCGAATAAATAGGGAGATATTTCTGAAATATCTATAAAAATAACAGGAATTTTATCATCAGCATGGGCTTCAGCCACTCCTTTTACCGCAGCTCTGTTCACCTGGTGCATAGTTTTGCCCCGAAAAGCCTCCGCCGCAGTGTCAGGTATCATTACATCCTTCTCAGGATTTTCAATATTGATAACAGTCTCAAAAAAAATCTGGCTGCCTTCCTGTATAAACTGACCCATGGAATGCAGATCCGTGGTGAACTGAAGAAGGGCCGGGAAAAGACCTTTTCCTTCCTTTCCCTCGCTTTCCCCGAAAAGCTGTTTCAGCCATTCACCGAAGAAATACATCTTAGGTTCATAACATTCATATATCTCGATTTTTTTACCTGCTCTGTCCAGCAGATATCTTGCCGCCGCATACCGGCAGCATATATTTGTCCTCGGGTCTGCTCCCCGGTATTCTTCCACCCCGGAAGCTGCTCCCTTCATTATCTCTCTTATATCTATACCTGCAGCTGCTATCGGCAGAAGTCCCGCCGGTGTGAGTACGGAATACCTTCCTCCCACATCCTCCGGGATCACGAAGCTTTCGTACCCTTCTCTGTCAGCTTCTTCCCGAAGCATCCCTTTGCTCCTGTCCGTCACCGCATAAATACGGCTCCGAGCTTCTTCCCTGCCGTATTTTTCATACAGCATCTCCTTCAGCACCGCAAAAGCGATGTTCGGCTCTGCCGTCGTCCCCGATTTTGATATCACGCAAAGACACACGTTATTGTCTTTAACAGCCTCCATCAGTTCACTGTGATAGCTCGGACTTATATTCTGTCCCGCAAACAATATCAGCGGAGTCCGTCTCTTTTTTTCCTTAATAACAGCAGAGAAAGAATGACTCATCATTTCGATACATGCCTTTGCTCCAAGATAGGAGCCTCCTATACCGATAACGATGAGTACATCACAGCTTTTCTTTATCCTATCGGCAGCCTCAAGGATCCGTTCAAACTCCTCCCTGTTATATTCTGTCGGAAGAGTCATCCATCCGTTAAAGCCTTCTTTCCCCTCATGAAGGCTCTTGTCAGCCGCCTGCAGTTTTCCCCTTAAGTTCAGGATATCTTCTTCCCCTAATCCTGATCTGCTCAAATCTAACCCAATATTCACTTTTCACATCTCCTTTTTCTGTAGATGCCCCCTTTATGTATATATTATTATGTTTTCTGTACTAATTTCTAACTCTGTATCCCGGCACCAGTCCTTCAAGATCTTTCTTTATCTGAGCATCGTCATTGTGCTTCACACTTTCCCAAAGGATCCCCAAGCGTCTGTCGAACTCAAAATCATTAGGTTCTTCCGCGTCTATCGTCACTATCTTGCTGTGAGATGTAGGTTTGATAAGCTCTTTATCGGAAGGCAAAAGTTCTTCATAAAGTTTTTCCCCCGGTCTAAGCCCGATTATGCTTACCGCGATCTCATCATAAGGTTTAAATCCATAAAGCTTGATTATATTTTCCGCAAGATCCATGATGCGCACAGCTTTCCCTATATTAACTGTAAATATCTCTCCTCCCTGAGAGATAGCCGCCGCCTGAAGCACCAGCATAACAGCCTGCTGCAGAGACATAAAATGACGCACTGCATCCGGATGTGTAACTGTTACAGGGCCTCCCTGTTCCACCTGTCTTTTAAACAGAGGCACCACACTTCCGTTGCTGCCCATGATGTTGCCAAGTCTTACAGCCATATACTGAGTTTTAGATATAGCGGATTTAAGCTGAACTATCATTTCCATAGCTCTTGTCACTGCTCCTGCCACGCCTCCCGGTCTGAGAGCTTTGTCAGAAGATATGAGCACAAACTTTTCAGCCGCGAACTCTTCACATGCATTTACAAGTGTAAGTGTTCCGAAAATATTGTTCCTCACAGCCTCTTTAGGATTGTCCTCCATGAGCTGGGTGTTTTTATGTGAAGCTGCATGTATTATTATATGAGGCTTATTCTTCTGGAATACCTCTTTTATCTGCGTTGCCTCCGTCACAGAGCAAAGTTCTGTCTGTATCTCCACATCAGGATACAGCTTCTTAAGCTCATACTGAAGCTCGTATATACCGTTCTCCGATGCATCCAAACCTATGATCTTTCTTGGAAGATATTTGCCTACCTGGCGGCAAACCTCAGAGCCTATAGTTCCTCCGGCACCGGTAACGAGAACTATCCTGCCTTTAAAACCGGCTGTCAGCTCTTTAGAATTGATCTCTACGTTTTCTCTGCCAAGGATATCATCTATATCCACATTTCTGAGCTTGCTTACGCTTACCTTGCCATCGATGAGGTCATGCATAGCCGGCAGGATCTTTACCTGACAGTTGGTTTTTCCGCATTCTCCCATTATTACTTCGATTTCCTTTTTATTCGCCGAAGGAAGCGCAATAAAAATTTCATCCACTTTGTATCTTCTTACCAGTCTTGGTATATCTTTACGAGTACCCGCAATTTTTATTCCCGAGATCCTGTTTCCTACTTTATTTCTATTCTCGTCGATCGCCACCACAGGGATCATCATCATTTCTCCGGTATGTATCCTCATTTCCTTGATGATAGCTGCCGCAGCATAGCCTGTACCCACAAGCATTATCCTCTTAACATCCTTTGAAGAGGACATTATACGCCGCTGGTTTCTCATAGAGCCTGCAAATCTATAGAAAAGACGAACACCGCCCACCAAAAGCATGTCTATAACAAAAGGCATGAATATAAGGCTTCGCTGCATGTCTCCGCTGAATATCAGCAGGAACACCGACGCCACAGCATTCGCCGCTGCCGCCGCTCCTATGAGCCTGAGAAGCTCCTGAGCTCCGGCAAACCGCCATAAACTGCTGTAAAGACCGCACAGCGAAAATATCACCAGTTTTATCACCGTCAGCACAAACCAGAAATTAAGATAGATCTCAAAATATGTACTGAAAGCAGTGGATTCTGTGACAAAATCAAACCTGAGCAAAAATGCCAGCATATATGATAAATTTACAAGTATCCCATCGACCAAAATCAATGTGATTAATCGAATGACCCTCTGCATTTTTTATCTCCTAAACATATAAATTATCTTTCATTTTAACATTTTTTGCAGTTTTTTTCAATATATCCCTACTTCTTATTTTTTACTTGTTCAAAAGAGCGCTATTCGTTATAATGTTTATACATTTAACCCAAACAAAGAACAAGAAGGGCAAAGAACATGAAAAAGATCTTGATCATCGGAAAAGACAGCTATATAGGTAAAAACTTAAAAAAACATTTCTTGAACAGATCCAAAGGCTTTATAGTAAATTCCATCTCTGTCAGAGATGATGGATGGAAAAGCATAAATCTCGGCATCTATGACTGCATCATATATCTGGCCGCCGCAAAACCCGAGCACGAAGATGGAGATTCAGAGATCATGAACTATCATCTCAACATAGATATGCCTTATGAGATCGCCCAGACAGCAAAAGCCTCCGGCGTTTCCCGCTTTGTTTTTCCGAGCACTATCGATGTCTATGGAAGATCTTCCGCTATAGGCTGCAGCAATGTGATCACCAAAGACACTGAACCTGCACCCGAAAGTGTATATGCAAAAAGCAAATTAGACGGAGAAAAGAAGCTCCGCACTCTTGAAGACGATTCCTTTAAAGTTACTGTTTTAAGGCTCCCGCTGGTATACGGTTCAGGATGCCCGGGAAACTATAATAAGATCAAAGAGATCGTTCTGTCTCAAAGAAAGCTCCCTGCCTTCAGCAACGAACTCAGCGCTATAAATGTAGCCACACTTTGTGCGTTCATTCAGTATATCATTGAGAACGACTTTACCGGGACTTTCCACCCACAGAACAAATCATATATCTCTACCCTCGAGCTTATGGATATGATTTCCAAAGAACTTCTGGTACCTATGTCCACAAGCAAATGGCTTAACTTTAAGTACAGTCTCTTTAAAAACTCCTGCCCTGAAGATATAAAGGAATTTATGGGCACCCTCGTTTACTCAAGAGAGATAGATCTTTAAGCCCTTTCCGGAAAAGAGGTAATTTATGAAAAAAATATTATCGATAGCTTTAACTCTCTGTCTGGTATTTACCATGAGCTTTGCTTCTCTGGCAGAAACCCCGGAGGCAGGAAAAGTCAGAGTATCTAACCAGACCATCACAGTCAACGGGGAAATCATCCCTATGGATGTGTATAATATCGACGGATACAACTATTTTAAGCTCCGGGATATCGCTTATATCCTCGGAGGCACCGACTCCCAGTTCTCCGTATCCTACGATGAAGAAACCAAAAGCATCGTCGCAAATTCAGGAGAATCATACATAGTTGTAGGCGGCGAAATGGCCCTTGGCAAGGACAATTCAAAAAAATGCAGACCAAGCACCCAAACAGCTGTATTTAACGGTAAAGTTTCCGAAGCTTATACCTATAACATCGGCGGAAACAACTACTTCAAGCTCCGAGACCTAGGGGATGAATTTGGATTCATAGTAGATTACGACGAATCCACAAGATCCGTTATCATCAACAGCACAGACTACGAAGAAGGCACGGATTACATAAGCGTGACCTGCACTTCTCTCGCAGACAGATTAGCTTATGTAGCCTACGGATATCTCTTCGACTACACCGGAATAGATCATGTTGAGATAATAAGCGCAAAGCTTAACGGAAAAACTATAGAGCATCAAGCTCTTACAGAAGCAGACCTTGACTATGTAGAAAGCCAGCTCTCCGTAAGATACGACTGCGGCGCATACTATTACGTTAATGCCGACAGATTAAGAGACGGCACCTACACCCTGGATGTGGATATGCTCCTGTACCACACAGGCGGACACACCGGAGAAGTCATCTCCGTCACCCATACTTTTGAAGTTCCTACAAGAGGGGACGGGGTGCTTTAACTCAAAAACAACGCAAACTAAAAATCTCCGAGTCTTTGACCCGGAGATTTATTTTTTAACCAACTGATTCTTCAAATTTGTTTTCGCTTACGATAATGATATCCGCTTCTTCCTCATCATCATCTGATATATCGTAAGCTCTTATATAATTATCATCTCTTACATCTGACATGCTTCCCACTTCGTAAGCATCTCCATCTTCATTAAGCACATATACAACCGTTGTATCTCTATATGCTATGAACTCACTATTTGAAAGTTTCAAAAGGTTTCTGTCAGTGTTCTTTTCTGCTACTGCCACTCCGCCTTCAGTCTGAATGGTTTCACCCAGATCTGCAACATCAGGATTAGCTGTTGGATCAAGGAAATAAGCATCACTTATAGGTTTGATAGAAGTGATCTTTCCTTTGGACGCTTTCATTTCAATAAGATATCCGAGTTCAATATATGCTTCTACTGTAGCCGGATCGATAGCCGGTGTCATTTTTGAAAACCAGCTGAGCTCTTTACCTGCTGCCAATGTTACCAGTTCTGTAAGTGCTCCTTCATCCTTTACCATAACAGAATTCACTTCATTGATCACTCCGTATACAGTGCCGGAAAAACCTGCATCTCTTGGAAGGATGATAGCAGTAACTTTATTGTTTTCTACTTTATAAAAACCTACAGTTGAAACATTCTTGTACTTATACACAGAATCTGTGCTGATCTTTGTTATATCAGGAAGTTCCATATCTGCAGAATAATTCTTTTTCTTTCCATATGGATATACTTTTACATCTGATGCCAATGCTTTTCCGTTTACGGAAGTGATATTTGCATCAAATATGATGCTTCCATATACAAAGCCTTCCACAGCCTGTTCCGCTTCATACTTCTTTGCTTCTTCTTTGATAAGGTCAAGGCCGTCATAAATTATCATAGCAGCCTGTTCTTTTGTAGCCTTTGTTTTCTGAAGGTCTTTTCCTGAATCGTCGTCATAGAGACCGATCTCTTCAGCTGCTACTATATAATTATCCGGCCAATTCCCAAACTGAAGATCTTCATCATTGTAGCCGCACGCTCTCATTGTAAAAGTGATCAGTTCTGCAACGCTTACATCACTGCCGGGCTTAAATGTTCCGTCAGGATAACCTTTAGCGATCCCTCTGTCTGTCATAAGCCCAATAGCTCCTGCAGCCCAATCATATCCTGCCATGTCTGAGAACTCAAGTCCTGCTGCTGCCGCTTCCTGATCTGCCACGATATCAGGATCGATAGCCTTTGCGATCATTATGCTTACCTGAGCTCTTGTAAGATTATCTTCCGGATGGAACAAGCCATCTGTATCACCTGTAATGATTCCTTCATCCATCAATTGTTCTACCGCATCTTCACAAGTTTTTCCTGCCACATCAGAAGGAACACTTGCAGCAAATGCTGTAGTACAGCTCAATGCCATAACCAGAATTGCGGTCAATATCATTTTGAATTTATTTTTCATAATTTACCTCCTTATCTATCCCATAGTATTATAATATCTGAAATTCAGAAAAAGTAAATATTCCGAAGGTAAATGTCATGAATTTAACACATAACGCCTCTAGATTTCCAAAAGTTTGCATCAAAAAACTCTCGGAGACCCGAGAGTTCTGTTCGTTTATAACGAAGTTTGACCCTGCATTTTACGTAATTCGCCTTCGCTTATACCGGTAAGTTCTTCAATAACATCAAAACCAAAACCTTTAGCGGCCATGCTTTTGGCGATTTCCAACTTGCCCTCAGCATGGCCTTTTTCATACCCTATTTTATGGTTGCGTTCCATCAATTCTTCCAATGTCATAAGATTCCGCCTCCATTCATCCGTGTTATATTTACGAACACGATCCTCTAATCTCTCAATAAAACCATCTTTGCTCACGGTCTTTGGATCATTGATATAATCAAAGAAAGCTCTCAGTCTTTCCGGAACCTTTTCCCGCGAACATTTTGTATTTAAGATTATTTTATAGGCACGATCATTCAATGGCAAGCGATTTTTATTGTCGTAATTCTGGAAAAAATACACAGGCTCATCCCTCAAATAAGCGAGAACATAAAATCGTTTGTGAACGGAATAAATTTTAAATCGGACATAATATACCCCTCCTTTATTAATACTCTAAAAAACTTACCCACTCACATTTTAGCATTTTTTACCAATTGCTCGACGGAATCTTTTGCAGGCTTTTAGACATCTTTTGCAGTTTTATCCAAAATCAGGGGTTCAAAACCCCTTTTCAACTCCCGATAATGTCAAATTATCTTCAGAAGGGGGAGATAATTTGCAAAATTCACTAACTTTAACCCCCCTTCAGAAGAGTATTTTTTTAAGGAGGAACAGACAATGAAGAAAGTACTTTCATGGGTGCTCGTACTCGCACTCGTACTTAGCAGCTTCACAATGGCGTTCGCCGGCGACACAGCTAATTCATCAGA
>JAFXHN010000047.1 GCA_017536365.1 Bacillota bacterium
AGGACCATGAGGCCTATATGAGCTATCTTCAGGTCAACAGTGCAGTATTCATCGAAGCGGAAATAGACGAGAAATACTATATAAAGCCGGAAGAAAGAGCTCAGGGCAAGACTTCTCCATATGGATTTAAGGTGAAGAAAATCATGCTTCTGGGTAATGTTACAGAAACTTATCTTAAAGGTTTTTCCATAAATATTTCCACTCCAATGCTCTCTCAGGATTTCCGTGAGAAACTGGTCAAGATGCTGAAAAAGAACAAGGGAAACATTCCTTTAAGCATGTTCCTATATGATCCGGAAAAAGGATGGAATATAGAATTCCTGTCACGAAAGTTCAGAGTAGCGGTTACAGCGCCATTCATTGAAGAATTACAGAAAATGGGTATTAGATATAATGTCATAAAAAAATAACGACCAATGGCAGAAGAGACTTTTTCAGACCTCGGCAGAGTAGAGGCAATAGCTAAGCTTTATGAAGGAACTCCTTACAAACCATTTGAAAGCAGCTGGTTTGAAACTACAGGCAAGGCTTATGTAAGTTCACAGTCCCGCACTTTCATAGAAGGCATTGATTTCGATCTTACATATTTTCCACTGAAACATCTTGGATATAAGTGTGTTACTGCGGTATCAGGTGAGTTGTATGCCGAATTTTCACATCCGCGTACAATGGATATCCGTCTGGGTATCTCCGCAAAACTGGATCTTAATCATATAAAAGAGGTCTGGGAAGGTATTGTAACCGCAGCTCAGGAACACGGATATAAAAAGGTCAATCTTGACCTTGTCCCTTCTCCTAATGGTCTTACTATATCTGTATCTGCCATAGGAGAGACATCTCTTCTTACAGCAAAGCGCCGTCCTGCAGCAAAAAGTATGGATCTGATCTGTATTTCAGACAATATAGGAGCAGCCTTTCTGGGATTTCAGGTGCTTGAAAGAGAAAAAAGAGAGTTTGAAAAAAGTGGTGACGCAAAAGCACAACCGAAACTGGATGAGTATAAAGGTCATATCGGGGCATACCTGAAACCGAAACTCAATCCTCAGACAATAAAACTGATGGAAGAGGCCGAAATCATCCCTTCGTATGGTTATCTGGTAACACGTGGACTTGCTGATGCCGTAAAACGCCTTGTGCGCGACAGCGGACTTGGAGCAAAGATATATGTAGACAGACTACCTTTTGCAGGAAATACCTTTGATCTGGGTAAAGAACTGAATATAGATCCTCTTTCCGCAGCTCTGAACGGAGGCGAGGATTACAGACTTCTCTTTACTGTTCCCATCGGAAAACACGATAAATTCCGCCATGACTTCCAGACATTCGACATCATCGGACATCTGGCAAAACCTGAAGTTGGAGCCGCTCTCGTGACGCCTGACGGAGTAGAACTCCCGCTCAAAGCCCAAGGCTGGAAGGAATAATTGCACAATAATAAAAGATACCGGTTGCAGCAACCGGTATCTTTGTTATCTATTATTTCAGTTTCTTGAGAATGTTGCTCAGATTAACCTCCTTGCTGATGATCGCGTGGAGATCCTCAATCCTGACTCTCTGCTGCTCCATTGTGTCGCGATGACGGATGGTCACGCAACCGTCTGTGAGCGAATCGTGGTCAACAGTAACGCAGAACGGTGTTCCGATAGCATCCTGACGGCGATATCTCTTTCCGATGGAGTCCTTTTCGTCGTACTGGCAGTTGAAATCGTACATGAGTTCATCCATGATTTTGCGTGCAAGTTCAGGCAG
>JAFXHN010000048.1 GCA_017536365.1 Bacillota bacterium
GAACGGAAAATTTTAAAGAAAGACGGAGGGAAATAACATGAACACAAACGTAGCAAGCAAAGGTGGAGTAGGATTCGCATTAGTAACATTATTAGCAGCAGCATCAGTAGTGCTCACATCATTAACAGGTATCTTCTAAAAAAGATTTATAAAAACATTAAAAGTGAAGGGTGTAAATACACCCTTTATTTTTTATTTCTTGTACTGAATTTAAAGGTAAGGTAGAATATGTATCAGTAAATATTAAATGAATCAAATTAGGAGAAATGTTATGGGATCATTGGATGGATTAAAAATACTGGATTTTTCAACTCTTCTTCCTGGACCTTATGCGTCCCTTATGCTTGCAGATATGGGCGCTGAAGTGCTTAAGATAAGCTCTGCCAGCAAGCCCGACATTGTTGTGAATTATCCCCCACAGATCGGGGATACAGGTATTTCTGCCTGTCAGGCATGGCTTGGGAGAAACAAAAAGACTATGTTTCTTAACCTAAAGACGGAGGAAGGCAAAGCTGTTGTAAAAGAGCTGGTAAAAGAATATGATATCGTTTTAGAGCAGTTCAGACCGGGAGTTATGGATAAATTAGGGCTTGGCTATGAAGACTTGAAAAAAATCAATCCTGGCCTGATTTATTGCGCCCTGACGGGATATGGACAGTCGGGTCCTCTTAGAGATGCGGCGGGTCATGATATAAACTATATGTCCAGAAGCGGGATAATCTCTCATGCGGGAAGAAAAGCAGAAGGGCCTTCTCTTATGAATTTTCAGATAGCTGATATTGCCGTAGGTTCTTTGAATTCTGTTATTGGTATACTGGCGGCGGTGAACTACAGAAGAAATACCGGAAAAGGGCAGTTTGTGGACGTGTCTATGATGGACGGATGCGTGCCTTTTAACAGTCTTGATGGTGCTGCTTTTCTTGTTTCCGGTGAGGAGCCGGAAAGAGAAGGTGAGATGCTCAACGGGGGCTGTATATATGATTATTATGAAACAAAAGATGGCCTTTATATGAGCGTGGGTTCTCTTGAACCTCAGTTTTGGAGAAATTTCTGTATGGGTATAGGCAGAGAAGATCTTATAGAAGGAACTGTATGGCCTCAAAATGTTAATGAAGTAAAGGCAGAGATCCGAGGGATATTCAAGACAAAAACGAGGGAAGAGTGGACAAAGATATTTGCCGAGTATGACGCATGCGTGCAGCCTGTACTGAATCTCAGAGAAGCTTTGATTGAAGATGAACATATTAAAGAAAGACAGATGGTAGTCGAAGTGGATATGCCGCTGCATGAAGGCATGAAAGTAAAGCAGATGGCCACTTCCATTAAACTCAGCGAATGCCCTTGCGAATATAAGTTTGCGGGTTATCCGCTTGGTTATCATACAAAAGAGATCATAGAAAAGCTTGGACTTGATTACGATCAGCTTGAAGAAAAAGGAGTATTTAAGTAGGAAGTATTGACTTAAGAGAAAAAAATGTGTAGTATTATCAGGAAGTTAATAGTATTTATTGCCACCGGGTAATTTGCATTCAAGCATTCAGGTGCATATCGTTAGGTCTTAGAAGATATGTATTGTGGATGCTTTTTTTTCGGAGGAAAAAATGAAGACAAAACTAAGAAATCCTTTTTCAGAACTTACAAAACAGCAGTACTGCATTTGGCTGGGGTCGATGCTGGTAATAGTGCTTTCCGCTGTTATCTGCGGCACTTTTGACCCTCTTTCTGTAGGTACGTCTCTGCTAGGGGTAACAATGCTTATATTTATGGCCAAAGGAGATGTATTTGCACAGATATTGACGATATTTTTCTGTTTATTATATGGCGCTGTTTCGTATACGTTTTCGTATTATGGGGAAATGATCACTTACCTAGGTATGACATTGCCGGTATGTCTTTTTACGCTGGTATCATGGTTGAGGCATCCTTATAAAAAAGGTGAGGTAAAAGTAGCAGACGTCACCAAAAAGTCGATCGCGGTCATAACGCTGTTCAGCATTGTTGTAACAGTTATTTTTTACTTTATACTGGAATACTTCAATACACCTAACCTGTTTTTCAGCACAGTGTCTATAACCACAAGCTTTTTTGCTGCATGTCTTGCATTTTTAAGGAGCCCTTACTATGCGCTGGCTTATGGAGCTAACGATATAGTTCTTGTGATATTATGGGTATTGGCAAGCTTTGAAGACATCTCGTACATATCTATGGTGGCTTGTTTTGCGGTGTTCCTGTTCAACGATATATATGCTTTTTTCAACTGGAGAAAAATCAAAAGACGCCAACGTATGTGATGCGGTCAATATTAAAGGGAGAAACTCTTATGAGTCTCTCCCTTTTGCTATTGTTTGTTGGATTTTGAAATGTGGCATCTTTCATACATTAAAGGATCTTTGAAGTACGGATGCTTGATCTTGCAGATCTTGTCCTTACAGTTCCTGCACTGGAGAGATGAGTTTGTCCTGTGCCAGAAGAGTTCTGGGGATTTTTTCCAGGTGATCTCCCATTTTACTACGATAATAAGGGACATTATAACAAGGCTCCATGAGAAGAAGCTTGGTATAAAGATGAGAGGAGTAAACACCATAGCATAGCCCCAATTGAATATCCTGCAGTTTACACAGCATTTGTTTTTCATCATAAAGTATTGGAACGGACACCAGATAACCACACATATCAAGTCGCATACGTAGAAGAACAGTGATATCAAAAGCAGGATATCTTTATATATGATGCCGCTGAAATAAAGGATACCTATAACTGTCGTAAGGGTAAGCCAGGAGATGAGTACCGTCAATGCACCTTTGTTGCTTTGCTTAACGAATTCTATTTTTTCTTCTTCCGTATAAGGCTGATCGGAAGGCTCATAAAGCAGTTTATGGTGTTTCAAGCATCCCATAGTCAGGGATTTTTGCCGTTTTGGCACCAGCTGAAGGATCATACCTGTCATGAAAATAGCCCAGATTATGTAAAGATACATTAGCTTTCCGTAAAGCTTTCCGGTAAATATCAGAGTCATGATCTCCGGTATAAAAACGTAGATGAATACACAGGAAATAAATATAAGTATCCTGCATATGAGTTTAACTACATATTTGTTTATCATATTCCGCCTCTTGTAGTGTATTTATTATATAAATGCTGAATCGTTCATATGTAACGTTAATATTATATATCTTTACACTTTTATTTTTCAAGTGCAGCGTGTAAAATACATAGTGAAAGAGGTGAACTGTATGAGAAGGATAAAACTGGTGATGGGAAAGCCTTTTCCAAGCTATGTGGAGATGTCTATAGTAGACGTGACAGAAGGAAATGAAAGGCGCAGAGTGGGCATAACGGCAGATTATTCGGAAGTGGATATAAAACCGCTGATAAAGCAAGGATATTCTTTGGAAGAAGCTGTTCAAAGCTATGACAAATGGCTGAAAAAAACACTGAGAAGATATCTGCTGGATGAGTGTGAAATAATAAGTGGTCACGAAGAGTTTTTGAATATAGTTAGGGAAAGCATAACTAAATATTTCGACAGATAGAAAGAGACGGTTTCATGTATCGTGCATGGAACTGTTTTTTTATGAAAATTCATGCTGCAAGGGGTAAGGGTTGACGGTTGAATAATAGAGAAAAATGGGGTATACTTAATAAATTAATAAAAAAATAGGAGAAGTTGAAATGAGTGATAAGAAGATAAATTATGCTTACAAAAAAGCGGGTCCATTCAAATCCACATTTTCCTGTACGGCGGAATCTGTAGATGAAGATTTTTTCCAGAGCTGTATGGATGAGCATCAGTTTTTAAGACCTGTATGCGAAGTTTACGGAGGAAAAGCTATCTGCGAACAGTGTGGGCATTTCGGAAGAAAGGCAGAGTTTTATTCGGAATGGGACAATAAGAAAATCGTTCTGGACAATGCCTTGGGAAAAGAACTGGCAGAATAATAAGAAATATAGGAATATATACTGATAATAATTGAAAGGTAGGTTTGAAGGAATGAAGTTATTGATGACAGGAAATGAAGCGGCTGCACGAGGCGCGTATGAAGCCGGAGTATTATTTGCTTCAGCTTATCCGGGAACACCGAGTACAGAGATACTTGAGAATCTTGGAGGCAAATACAAGAATGAAGTATATTCCGAGTGGGCTCCTAATGAAAAGGTTGCAGTGGAAGCAGCAATAGGTGCGGCTATCGCCGGCGGAAGAGCTTTGGCATGTATGAAACACGTAGGTGTTAATGTTGCGGCAGATCCGCTTATGACATTTGGATATACAGGTACTACTGCAGGATTTGTTATCGTTTCTGCTGATGATCCGGGTATGCACAGTTCACAGAATGAGCAGGACAACAGATTCTATGCTAAATTTGCAAAGATCCCTATGCTTGAGCCGTCTAACAGCCAGGAAGCTAAAGATTACATGAAGATCGCTTATGAACTGAGCGAAAAATGGAGCACACCTGTATTCTTCAGAATGACAACAAGAGTATGTCACAGCAAGAGCATAGTTGAAATGGGCGAAAGAACAGAAGCTGAGTCGTTTAAATATGAAAAACAGATCACAAGATATGTAGCTACTCCTGCAAATGCCAAAGGAATGAGAGTGAAAGTCGAAGAAAGACTCAAGATAATGGAAGAGTTTTCTAACAGTACAGAACTCAACAAACCGGAATATAACGGAACAAAAGTCGGAGTTATCAGTGCAGGTGTTGCATATCAGTATGCAAGAGAAGTTTTCGGTGAAGATGCGTCATACCTTAAATTAGGTTTCACTCATCCGATGCCGATGGAAGTGATCAAGGAATTCGCATCAAAAGTAGATAAACTTTATGTTGTTGAAGAACTTGAACCATATATGGAAGATCAGATCAGAGCGGCTGGTATAGATTGTATAGGAAAAGCAGTTATTCCTAATATGGGAGAACTGGATACAGACAGAGTGAGAAAAGCAGTTCTCGGTCTGGAAAATCCTACACTTAAAGCGGAAAAGAAAGCTGCAGGAAGACCTCCTACACTTTGCGCAGGATGTCCTCACAGAGGCTTCTTCTATTCTCTTTCAAGAAGAAAAGATGTAATGGTAACCGGGGATATCGGATGTTACACATTGGGAAGTGCTGAACCTCTCTTTGCTATAGATACTACCATCTGTATGGGTGCCAGCATCAGTACAGGTCACGGCGCATCAAAAGTGTTTGAAAAGATACAGCCGGGCAAGAAGGTGGTATCCGTTATTGGAGATTCAACATTCTTCCATTCCGGAGTTACAAGCCTTATGGACGTTGTGTATAACAGAGGTACAAGCGTAGCGGTTATCCTTGACAACAGGATCACAGGAATGACCGGTCACCAGCAGAATCCTGGTTCAGGATATACTCTTATGGGAGAACCTGCTCCTGCAGTGGATATCCCGGCACTTTGCATGGCAATGGGCATCAAGAAAGAAAATATACATATAGTAAATCCTAATAATCTTCATGAGAATGAAGTGGCTCTTGATAAGGCTCTTGGTTCTGATGAAACATCAGTCATCATTACAAAGTGGCCATGTGTTCTTAAAAAGATAACTGAAGAAGATAAAAAGGCCTTTGATCTCAGCAAGAAGCAGTGCAAGGTAGATCCTGAAGCATGCATAAACTGCAAGATGTGTATCAAGACAGGTTGTCCGGCTCTTCAGGCCAAGGATGGAAAAGTTGTTATAGACAGTGGCTCATGTGTGGGATGCGGCGTTTGTCAGCAGGTATGTCCAATGGGAGCTATTCAGAAAGCAGGTGAGTAGTATGGCAGAGATCAAAAACATATTATTGGTAGGCGTTGGAGGTCAGGGAACTATCCTTGCCAGCAAGATCTTATCTACAGCTCTTGTAGATGCAGGTTATGATGTAAAGATGAGCGAAGTTCACGGCATGGCGCAGAGAGGCGGAAGTGTTACCACTCAGATCAGATACGGAGAAAAGGTTTTTTCACCTATAATCGGTAAAGGGGAAGCTGATGTTATGGTTTGCTTCGAAAAGATGGAAGCTCTCAGGTGGATCGAATATGTTAAACCTACTGCAAAGATCGTTATAAATGATTTCGAGATCCCTTCAGCACCTATCCTGGTTGGAGCGGAAGAATATCCGCAGGGGATCATAGAAGAACTTTCCGCCAAGACGGAGGTGTCCGTATTCAAAGCTGCGGATATAGCAAAAGAACTTGGAAATCCAAAAGCTATGAACATAGTTCTTTTGGGAGCTCTCGTAAAAGCAATGGGCATTGAAGATATGGATTGGGATAAATACATAGCTGAAAACGTGAAAAAAGGCTTTGAAGAACTCAATATCAAAGCATTCCGTGCAGGAATGGACGCTATATAACGTTATATCCTCTTGAAATGTAAAAATTTATAGGATATAATAAATAGTGGTAAAATTTTGGACTTGATAAACACAACAATATATATCGAGGAGGATTAACATGGATTTTTTAACAAAAATGAAAGAACAGGCTAAAAAGGATCTCAAGACAATCGTACTTCCAGAATCAATGGATAAGAGAACTTTTGATGCTGCAGAAAAAATCTTAAAAGAAGGTCTTGCAAAACTGATCATTATCGGAACAAAGGAAGAAATCGAACAGTACGGTGCTGGATATGACATTTCAGGCGCTACAATCATCGATCCTTTCAATGATCCTAACAAACAGAAATATATCGATAAGTTCGTAGAACTTAGAGGAAGCAAAGGTGTTACACCTGAAAAAGCTCAGGAACAGATGGAAAAAGACTACATGTTCTATGCTTGCCTTATGTGCAAATGCGGCGATGCTGACGGCGTAGTATCAGGTGCTTGCCACTCAACAGGAAACACAATCCGTCCAGCTCTTCAGCTCTTAAAGACAAGACCTGGAATCAACGGCGTATCAGGATTCTTCCTCGTAGAAGTTCCTAACTGCGACATGGGCGAAAACGGTCAGTTCATCTTCGCTGACTGCGCTGTAAATACAGATTTCGATGCTGAAAAGATCGCAGAGATCGCTTATCTCTCAGCTGAATCATTCAGAACATTCGTTGGCGGTGAACCAAGAGTTGCTATGCTTTCATATTCAACAAAAGGCAGCGCTAAACACGACGACGTAACAAAAGTTGCTGACGCTGTTAAGATCGCTAATGAAAGATGGCCTGAAATCGCTCTCGACGGCGAACTCCAGCTCGACGCTGCATTAGTTCCAGAAGTTGGCGAACTCAAAGCTCCAGGAAGCAAAGTTGCTGGTCACGCAAACACATTAGTATTCCCAAGCTTAGAAGCTGGTAACATTGGTTACAAACTCGTTCAGAGACTTGCTAAAGCTAACGCTTATGGCCCAATCCTTCAGGGTCTCTCAATGCCGGTTAATGACCTTTCAAGAGGTTGCTATGCTGACGATATCGTAGGCGTTGTTGCCATGACAGCTGTACAGGCTCAGAACCAGGCTAAATAATTAAACATATTGATGGGAGGGGAATGACCCCTCCCATTTGTAATATCGAGATATAGTTCTTTCCCATCCGCCGGGGGGTATTTGCGCGAGCGCAGGTGCTTTCCGGTGGTTTTTTATTGATCGAAAATGTTGACATTAGATGATGTGGGTATTATAATGATATCATAATAATATCATTATAATAAGGAGGGGTCAGAATGAATGATATTAACAAGATTCAATATGAGGAAAAGCTGATAAAAGGCGGAAACGGAATGGCGATGCTTATCCTCAGCATAGTACTGTTGTTGGGAGCAGTACTTAGTTTTATTGGAGGTTTGGGGATTCTTGCATCCTGGTACTATTCTGCAGGTGTGGGTGCGCTGCTTATTCTTTTGAGCTTTGTGCTTCTTACGGCAAGCTGTCTGATATGGGCAGGTCTTAAGATAGTAAAGCCTAATGAGGCGCTGGTACTTACTTTATTCGGAAAATACTACGGAACAATAAAAGACGGTAATTTTGCTTTTGTCAATCCGTTTGTATCTGCAGTTAATCCTACAGTAGAGAATCTTGCCTCAGAAGCTATAGAAACTATTTCCGGCAAAGGTGGAAAGAGCAAAAAAGCAGGAGATAATTCTAAGGGGAAGAAGATATCTCTTAAATCCATTACTCTTGACAACGGCAAGCAGAAGATCAACGATCAGATGGGTAATCCTATAGAGATAGGTATCGTTGTTATCTGGAGAGTAGTAAATACTGCAAAAGCGGTTTTCAACGTAGACAACTATATGGAATATGTTTCTATCCAGGCCGATTCAGCATTGAGAAACATAGTAAGACTGTATCCGTATGATGTGGTGGATGATGGAAATGATGCTACAGATGAGCGTTCACTCAGAGGAAGCAGCCAGGAAGTTGCGGACAGACTTAAGAAAGAGATACAGGAAAAAGTGGAAGTGGCAGGACTGGAAGTAGTGGAAGCAAGGATAACACATTTAGCTTATGCACCTGAGATCGCAGCAGCAATGCTTCAGAGGCAGCAGGCATCAGCAATTATCGATGCAAGAAAAATGATAGTTGACGGTGCGGTAGGAATGGTGGAAATGGCTCTCGATAAGCTTTCGGAAAAAGAAATCGTTGAACTGGATGAAGAAAGAAAAGCAGCTATGGTATCCAACCTTCTTGTAGTGCTTTGCGGGAATAAGGATGCTCAGCCTGTAGTAAACTCAGGATCGATCTATTAAGACCGAAGGGAGTAGTTTGTGTGGATAAAAAAGAAACGGGGAAAAAACAAATACTTTTAAGGATCTCGCCGACTTTATGGAGAGAATTATCCGCATGGGCTGAAGACGATTTCAGGTCGATCAACGGGCAGATAGAGTATCTTCTGACTGAGTGCGTGAGAAAGAGAAAAAAAGAGGGGAGAAAGAGTCTTGAAGAAGAGCTTTCGGAAGAAGAATAATTTTAGGGATAAGATGAAAGAATGAGGTCCTTTTGGGGAAGGGACGGAACAGAATAGAGAATTAGAGGATGAGGCTGTAAAATTATTTGCGGCCTCATTTTCTTTTATAATTGTAAATTTTTATAATAAAACAGAAAAAAATGCCATGAAGATTGATTATATATTGACAATCTTGCAAAAAATCGAGATAATGAAAAATGGAGAATTTATTAGAATGTTCAGGAGGAAACAGATGTTTAAGACAGTGAAAGAAGTTCAGGATTATTGTAAAGCGAATAACGTCAAGATGATCGACTTTAAGATGGTAGATATAAATGGTCGTTGGCGCCATATCACTATTCCTGCTGTCAGATTCAATGAAGATACAATGGTATACGGTATAGGTTTTGACGGTTCCAATTACGGATATGCACCGGTTGAAAAGAGCGACATGGTATTTATACCTGATCTTTCAACAGCAAAAGTGGATCCTTTCGTTGAAGAACTTACACTTACAATGACAGGTGACGTATGTATCATAGATCCAAAAGCCAACAGACCTTTCGACCAGTATCCAAGAAACGTTGCTATCAGAGCCACAGAATATATGAAAGAACTGGGTATTGCTGACAAGATGATCATTGGACCGGAATTCGAATTCCATCTCATTGATCATGTAAGCTACAGAACAGACAGAAATCACGTTGCTTATGAAATAGATACAGCTCAGGCTGATTGGAATACAGGAATCAATGATGTACAGAACTTTGGATATCAGGTTCCTAAAAAAGGCGGCTATCATATTTCTGCACCTCAGGATATCACATATGACCTCAGAAGCAAAATGTGCATGATGATGGAAGACTGGGGTATAGACGTAAAATATCACCACCATGAAGTTGGCGGTTCCGGTCAGGTAGAAGTAGAAGTTGAATTGGGCGAAATGACAGATATGGCTGATAAAACAATGATCATCAAATACATTGTTAAGAACGCAGCTGTACAGGCTGGTAAAACAGCAACATTTATGCCGAAACCTATCTATTCAGAAGCGGGCAACGGAATGCACGTACATATGCTCCTCTTCAAAGATGGAGAACCTGTATTCTACGATGAAAACGGTTATTCCGGACTCAGCAAGGAAGCACATTGGTTCATGGGCGGTCTTCTCAAGCATGCTAAATCACTGTGTGCTCTTACAAATCCATCAACAAACTCATTCAAGAGACTTGTTCCGGGATTTGAAGCTCCTGTTACTATCGGTTACGCAACATCAAACAGAAGTGCTGTTATCAGGATCCCTGCATACGCAAAGAGCCCTAACACAAAGCGTTTTGAATTAAGAAATCCTGATGCTACATGCAATCCATACTATGCATATTCCGCTATCCTCATGGCAGGCCTTGACGGAATCAAAAATCAGATAGATCCTGAAGCTAACGGCTGGGGACCATATGACTTCAATTTATATCATCTCTCAGAAGAAGAAAAAGCAAAACTGGATGCACTTCCAACAACTCTTGATGAAGCGCTCGATGCACTTGAAGCTGACTACGAATATCTCACAGCAGGCGGAGTATTCCCAGAACCTCTTCTTAAGGTATGGATCAAGAATAAACGTGAAGAAGCAAGAACTATCAATCAGATACCGCATCCTGCAGAATTCGGTTATTATTACGATTTATAGAAAAAGTAAAACAGAAGGGCTGCCGCTGGCGGCCTTTCTTTTATGAGGCAAGCAGTATGAACTTAGAAAAATTTTTGACAGAATATAACGAAAAAGATATATACCCAATGCATATGCCCGGTCACAAGCGCAATACACAAATGATGGATATGGTAAATCCTTATTCTATAGATGTGACAGAGGCGGGAGATCTTGATGATATGCACAACCCCGAAGGGGTCCTCAGAGAAGCAATGGATAAATGTGCTGAGGTTTTCGGAAGCGGTAAGTCATTTTATCTGGTGAACGGAAGCACCTGCGGTATGCTGGCAGGGATATTTGCGGCAACGAAAAAAGGCGACAAGATACTTATGGCAAGAAACTGCCATAAGTCTATATACAATGCGGTATACTTAAGAGAGTTAAAACCGGTCTACCTGTATCCGAAAACAGATGAAGTTTTCGGAGTATCTGTGAGTATAAAGCCGGAGGATGTTAAGAAGGCTATCAAAGAAAACAGAGATATAAAACTTGTGGTATTGACCTCGCCGACATATGAAGGTGTGGTGTCAGATGTAAAAAGCATTGCTAAAGTCTGCCACAAATACAAAGTGCCGCTGTTAGTAGACGGGGCCCACGGAGCTCATTTCGGCTTTCACCCGGGATTTCCGGAAAAAAGCATAGCTTTAGGCGCAGATATGGCGGTGGAAAGTGTTCATAAAACGCTGCCTTCCTTCACACAGACGGCGGTAATGCATTTAAACAGCAGCCTGGTTTCTGAGCAGGAACTTAGAAAATATCTGACTGTATTTCAAAGCACAAGTCCTTCCTATGTGCTGATGAGCAGTATAGATAAGTGCGTTGATTTTGTGGGCGGCGAAGAAGGAAAGGAAGCCTTTGAAAAGTATAATGCCATGCTGGAAGATTTCAGCGAAAGCATGAAAGCTTTGAAAAAGCTAAAAGTCCTTTGTAAAGGAAATGATTCTCTTGAACAGCATCCTGATATATTTGGATTCGATCCCGGAAAAATAGTCATATCTACAAAAGGGAATGACATTACAGGGGCAGAACTGGAAAGAGTATGGAGAGACAACTTCAAGATCCAAGTGGAAATGACATACGGAGATATAGCTATAGCAATGACCAGTGTGTGTGATACGGAAAAAGGATTTGAAAGGCTCAAATATGCGATCTTCTCCGTGGACAGCGAGCTGCAGGTGGAAGAAATAAATAAAAAGAGAAGCGAAGACATATTTATTGACAGCCCTTACTTTGTGATAAACGGAGGGCTTGACGATGTGAAGAAAAAAACGGAAGGCTATGAATTTGTATCGGAGATCGGAGATATAGATCAGCAGCCTCCGGGAGAAAACGTGCTTTCGTCAAGCGAAGCTATGGATTCGGATGGAGAGATCATCCCGAGTGTACAGTGCATAGGAAGAGTTTCTCAAGAGTATCTATATGCTTACCCACCGGGGATACCTATAGCGGTGCCGGGTGAGATCCTTACAGAGGAAGTTGTTGGATATTTAAAGAATTTGGCGGCAAGAGGTACAAAGATATACAGCACTTTGGGGGGCTGGCCTGCTACGATAAAAGTTGTGAAGAAGCAGGACTAAGATATGTGTCTTTTAAAGATACAAAAATGGCCCAGACCATTGACTAATACTATAAAAAAAGATAAAATATAACAGATGCGATAAGCAAAAATTACCTGAAAGAAGGTGTAATAGTGAAGAGAATAAAAACTTTAGAAACAAGAAATCTTGTTGAATCAGCTGTAAAAGGCGGCTGCGGTGAATGCCAGACATCATGCCAGTCAGCAAGCAAAACTTCTTGCAGCATTGCAAACCAGCAGTGTGAACAGTGCAAAAAGAACTAATGACAAATTAGAAATCGCTGCGGTGAAAGCCTGCAGCGATTTTTACTGTATATAATTTGAAAGGAAACTTATATATATGGTACATAGATATAAAAACAACGGATATAACATAGTTCTGGATTCCAATAGCGGTTCTGTACATGTTGTGGATCCGGTTGCGTATGATGTGATAGGGTTATATGAAGATCACAGCAAAGATGAGATCGTGGCTAAGATCCTTGAAGTATACAAAGATCAGCCTGATGTGAATGAAGAAGAGATAAGAGAGATCATTGAGGACGTGGAAACTCTTAAAAATGAACATAAGCTATTCACTAAAGATATCTTTGCGGATACTGCTGTGGATTTCAAGCAAAGACAGTCTGTTATAAAAGCACTGTGTCTGCATATTGCTCATGACTGCAACCTTAGATGCA
>JAFXHN010000049.1 GCA_017536365.1 Bacillota bacterium
CAGTTGATAGCAACACCGATCAGAATGAATAATACAGCAACAACGATTACCATTGTTTTGTATTCTCTCTTAAGGAACGCCATAGCACCTTCTCTGATGTATGAAGCGATTTCCTTCATTCTGTCAGTACCTTCGTTTTGTTTTGAGATCCAAGAAGCAAGTGCAAGCGCAACTACTAATGCGACTACTGCAGCTACCGGAGCAAGAAAAACTAAGTTCTCCATTTTGAAAAAAACCTCCTATTATTGTAATAAATTGTTAAATATAACTACTCAGTTTTATTTCTTCATTTTCTGAAAAGCGGTTCGCAATCCCTCTTATTCAAGAACCACTAATATTAAAGAAATAAGAATAAATAAAACTGCGCATATCGTTGTTATCTTTTCGAGCAGAGCGTCATATCCTCTGGCTTTTCTTTTACCGAAGATCTGTTCGGCACCGCCGCCGATAGATCCGGATAAGCCTGCGCTGTTGCCCGACTGAAGAAGAATACTTGCGATTAATACGACACTTGCTAAAGCAAGGATGATCATTAAAAATGTATTCATTTATCAGTGCACCTCCTCCCACGTCATTAACATTAGTACCTTATCATAATATGGAAAGAAAATCAATTAAAATTTCAGAATTTGACTAAATTCTTCAGGCTTCAAGCTTGCTCCGCCAACCAGTGCACCGTCGATCTCAGGCTGGTTCAGGATCTCGCTTGCATTTGACGGTTTTACGCTTCCGCCGTACTGGATCCTGATAGCTGAAGCAACATTTTCGTCATAACATTCTGCAAGAACTTTTCTTATCGTTCCGCACATTTCATTAGCCTGTTCCGCTGTGGCTGTCCTTCCTGTTCCTATAGCCCAGATAGGTTCATAGGCAATGACCGCATTCACAGCCTGCTCTGCAGGAATCCATGCGAAGTCTGCTTTTATCTGTTTTTCAACCACTTCATATTCGATGCCGGCTTCTCTCTGCTCAAGGCTTTCGCCCACACATAAGATCGGTGTTATTCCGTATTTCAACGCCTTCTTAAGCTTTTTGTTTACAGATTCATCTGTTTCACCGAAATACTGTCTTCTTTCTGAGTGCCCGATGATGCAGCAGTCTATTCCAAGTTCCTTAAGCATTGGTGCTGAGATCTCTCCTGTAAATGCGCCGTAATCTTCATAGTGCATATTCTGAGCGCCTACTCTTATTCCTGTGCCTTCTGTCAATCTCTTCACTGCATCAAGCTGGAGATAAGGAACTATGAGACCAACTTCAGCTTCATCTTTCTTGTATATAGCTTTGAATTCTTCTACGAATTTTTCCGCTTCTTTTATTGTTTTAAACATCTTCCAGTTTCCTGCGATGAAAGGTCTTCTTTCTCTGTCTTCGAGACAAGCTACACCAGGAAGAACTTTACCTTCAAGGAATTCAAGGGATGCTCCGCCACCGGTTGAAACCAGAAGCATTTCATTAGCAAGGCCAAACTGATTTACTGCTGCAGCACTGTCTCCGCCTCCAATGATGGTTTTGCCCTGACATTTTGCCATAGCTTCCGCAACAGCTCTGGTTCCTGCTTCATAATTTGACATTTCGAATACGCCCATAGGTCCGTTCCATACAACTGTTTCGGAATGACCGATCTGATCCGCAAACATCTGTCTTGTCTTTGGACCGATATCCAGACCCATCATATTGTCAGGGATATTCATAACGTCTACCACCTGAGAAGGTGTGTCATTTGAGAATTCTGTTGTAGCCACAGTATCTACAGGAAGAAGTACTTTTACGCCTTCAACTTCCGCTTTTTTGAGCAGATCTTTAGCTAAATCGATCATATTTTCTTCAAGCAGAGATGTTCCTATATTTCCGCCTAAAGCTTTGATGAATGTATAGGCCATACCGCCGCCGATGATAAGCGCATCAACTTTCTTTAAGAGATTTTCGATAAGCAGGATCTTATCGCTCACCTTAGCTCCGCCCATGATAGCAGTGTAAGGTCTTTCTATATTGTTGATAGCTTCTCCAAGGTATTTAACTTCTTTTTCCATCAGGAAGCCTGCAACTGCAGGAAGATAATCCGCTATACCTGCTGTTGATGCATGAGCTCTGTGAGCAGCCCCGAAAGCATCGTTTACATAGAATTCTCCGAACCATGCCAGTTCCTTTGCAAATTCAGGATCGTTTTCTTCTTCTTCTTTGTGGAATCTTACGTTTTCAAGAAGCATTACCTGACCGTCTCTGAGAGCATCATGTTTTGCCTTTGCGTCTTCGCCTATAACATCGTTAGCAAGGAGCACATCTGTTCCAAGAAGCTGTCTGAGTCTGTCTGCTACAGGTTTAAGTGAAAACTCAGGATTTACCTTTCCCTTAGGTCTTCCCATATGAGAGCAAAGTACGATCTTCGCACCTTTTTCAATAAGGTATTCGATCGTAGGAAG
>JAFXHN010000050.1 GCA_017536365.1 Bacillota bacterium
ATATAGACGCTGCCGTTACTGCCCCAAGGATCCATATAATAAAGAGCCATTTTATCACATTTTCGATCTCAGGAGCTGTATGCAGGGCGGAGGCGGAGACTGCGGATGCAGCTTCAGGCCCTGTTAATGCAGCAGGGTCTCCTCGGAGGATGCCATCCTCTGATGCGGGCAACCCTCCTGCCCGCTGCCCGTCATACACTTGCTCGTATACTGCATCATATATCATCTGCCCGGGCAGAGGGCTCTCCGCCCCCTCTATACCCAGTTCAAACCCGAAAGGTATGCAAGCTCTTATAAATATAAGCAGCCACAGAAAAACAAAGGCTGTACGGCTTATACCGTGCCTGTTTTTCAACACTGCTCTTAAAAAGATAACGATGGCTGCCATAGCGGAAACAGTTACCGTCAGTCCCGCAGCCATAACAAAAATATCAGTCATATCTTTACTCCCTGTCAAGAAGCTCCTTCAATTCCTTCATTTCCTTTTCCGATATCACATTATCATTAAGAAATGCCGAAAACAAACCGGCTACAGAACCGTTGTAAAACTTGTCCAGTAAACTCCTGGCTTCGGTCCTTCCCACTTCTTCTCTTCCTACAAGAGGCACAACCTTGAACCCCGGATCTTTCCTTTCCAGAACACCTTTTTCACTTAGATTCTTCAAAACCGTATAAGTCGTATTCTTCTTCCAGCCATATTTTTCCTCCATATATGCGGCCGTTTCCTTAGCTGTGCTTTCTCCTTTAGCCCATATATGATCCATTACTTTTAATTCCGATTCCGGCAATTTATGTCCGTTCATAATATCCCCCTTGATACTTATTGCCTTTATTCTACTTTTATAGAATCATTTTGTCAATCCTCATCTCCAAACCCTTTTTTAAACAGCTCTATGAGTCCTTCATTCTCTTCTATCAAATAGGATCTTGCCACGTTACCATCTTCATCATAATCACATCCGTCCCACCATACCGCTGCTTTTACCCCACTGTAATCTTTGAGACTTTCAAACATATCTTTTACCCATTCTTCCTTGTCCCCGCCGGTATCTGCGCATCCAAACTCGGTGATCATTATAGGTTTTGAATAATTTTTTAAAGCTCTTTCATATATCGGTTCGTATATTTCATCAAAACTTCTCCAAACCTCTCCTTCGTAATAGGTTCCTGTGTTATACCCCGTTATCCCTATGACGTCAACATATTCATCCCCCGGGTAATAATTGTATTCATGATTCCATTTGTAGTCAGGAAAAGATTTTTCGTTGGGATTCCATACCCATATCGTATATGCCCCCGCTCCTTCCTCCATAAAAATATCGTAAATATACCTGTACATTTCATTGAATATTTCCGTGTCCCTGGATGTATGAAAAGCCGAGTACTGACACCAGTCTCCATTCATTTCATTACACAGCCTGAAAAGCACCGGTATTTTCAGTTCTGCCAGCAGTTTTCCATAGTCCCGTATAAACACATCGTATTCTCCATTCAATATGTCATACACCATGTTTCCGTCTTCACTGAATTTAGTCTGCAGTGTCAGTTCTACCGTTCTGCCTTCTTCATGGGCAGAAGTCAGGACCCGCTTCACTCTTTCAAGAGAATCCTTGGATTCAAAATGAGAATAATAGAGCAGTATATCAAAACTATATTCAAGTCTGTCTTCAAGATCGGTAAGATGATCCCAGTTCTCATCTATCCCCCACTTGTATACTCCCCATGTAAATCCGCTTTCTTCTCCAAAATACCGATCATATACTTCTGCGGTTTCTTCCGACCAGTATTCTCTTTCATGCCTGTCTATCGCTTTTTTATCGATCAGCTCCACAGCACGCGCAAGGGATATAACTTCTTCTTCAAGATTTTCGCCTTCAGAGGATCTGCCAAACACAGTGCACACCTGTTGATCGCTGAACACCACATCCACACAAATATAATTATTCATATCCCCTTCGACACCTTCAAGGGTTTCTCTGTTCCAGCCCGTTATCTGCATATGATGTTTGCCCAAGTCGTCTGTTTTTACAAAGCTTTCTTTGTGATCCTCGGTATTATCGATAAATCTGTTTGAATACGCAAGGTAAGAACTGATATCTTGCTTATCCTCAAATTTTTCCATGTAGATTTTATACTCACTGTCCTCAGCATCTATCTCTATACCCAGTTCACTGCAGCTTATCCTCCCGCAAATGCTTTCCGGCAGCAACAGCCTGTAGCCGTCTCTCCGATTTGTTATCTCTGCACCTTCAGAAGTCATTTCCAAATCCACATACCCTCTGCTGTATTCTGTTTTGGCTTTTTCCGACCCCTGAGAGATTTCAGCTCCGGTTTCACTTGCCGCAGGCCCCGGCATATTAAGTACCACAGCGATGCATAAAATCAAAACCGCGGCGGCTCCTGTAATCAAAGCTCCATATTTTTTCTTTTCCTTCATATCTAAAACCCCTTCTGTATTCTATAAATATAGAATACAGTTATTCTATATTTATAGAACGAAATTGTCAATATTATTTATAAATATTGTTCCCCACGCTTTCTCAATGTGATACAATTCAAATCACTACATTTGAAAACGGACACAGGAGATATTATGGACAAGATAATAAAAACCCTCGCTGCAGAAACAGGCAGACGAGAAGATCATATCAGAAACGTTATCGCCCTTTTAGACGAAGGAAGCACGATACCTTTCATTGCAAGATACCGTAAAGAAATGCACGGTTCAATGGACGATACAGCCCTTAGAGAACTTGCAGACAGACTGGGGTATCTCAGAAATCTGGAATCCAGAAAACTAGAAGTCAAAAAATCCATCGAGAATCAGGAAAAGCTTACTGAAGAACTGGCAAAAGAAATAGATGATGCCAAGACCTTGACAGAAGTAGAAGACCTTTACAGACCGTATAAACAAAAACGACGCACTAGAGCTACTGTTGCAAAGGAGAAAGGTCTGGAACCCCTCGCGGCACTTATCTTTTCTCAATCGGCTTCTCTTCCTGCCCTTTCAAATCTTGCAGAAAAATATATAGATGAAGAAAAAGGTGTTCTTAACTCAGAGGACGCGCTGGCAGGAGCTTCAGATATAATAGCCGAATTCATCTCTGATTCTGCGGACATAAGAAAAGTCATCCGTGAATACTTCCTCTCACACGGAAGTATAGTTTCACAGGCCGCCAAAGAAGAAGAATCGGTGTACATGCATTATTATGATTTTCAGCAGACCTTGTCTAAGCTTCAAGGGCATCAGGTCCTGGCTCTAAACAGAGGGGAAAAAGAAGGTTTCCTCAAAATCGCGGTAGAGGCCGACAAAGATAAAGTTCTAGATCTCATTTACAAAAGCACAGTCACTTCTTCATCCGAGGCTTCAGATTTTGTCAAAACCGCCGCTCAGGACGCCTGGGACAGATTGATCTCATCCTCTATCAAAAACGAGCTCAGATCATCTCTCACGGAAGAGGCTTCAGAAGGCGCCATCCACAATTTCGCCCTCAATCTTAAACCTCTGCTGATGCAGCCTCCTGTAAAAGGACATATCACCATGGGACTTGACCCGGGATATAAAAACGGCTGCAAAGTTGCTGTTATTGACGGCACCGGCAAAGTTCTGGACACCTGCGTTGTCTATCCTACGTTCAGCGAAAAGAAAAAAAAGGAAGCCATCCAGACTCTTTCTGCAATGATAAGAAAAAACAAAGTTGAACATATCGCTATAGGAAACGGCACTGCATCCAGAGAAACAGAACAAATGGCGGTAGAGATGATAAGAGGTCTCTCCTCTCCCGTTTCATACATGATCGTAAATGAAGCCGGAGCATCGGTTTATTCCGCTTCTAAACTTGCGGCTGAAGAGTTCCCGCAATTCGATGTGAATCTCAGAAGTGCCGTATCCATTGCAAGGAGACTTCAGGATCCTCTTGCTGAACTTGTAAAAATAGATCCTAAAGCCATCGGTGTAGGACAGTATCAGCACGATATGCCTCAGAAAAGACTGGATGAATCCCTTTCGGGCGTGGTGGAAGACTGTGTTAACGCCGTAGGTGTAGACCTAAACACTGCTTCTCCGGCACTTCTTCAAAGAGTATCCGGGCTGAATGCCTCTACTGCCGGCAACATCGTTGCATACAGAGAGGCTAACGGAGAATTTACCAACAGGAAGCAGCTCCTTAAAGTCCCTAAACTTGGTCCAAAAGCCTTCGAGCAGTCCGCAGGCTTCCTCAGGATCCCGGGAGGTAAAAACCTTCTTGACAACACAGGTGTACACCCGGAAAGCTACAAAGCCGCTGAGACTCTTCTTGACCTCTGCGGATACGATATCAAAGCTGTTTCATCAGGCACACTCCAGGAACTCCCTCAAAGGATCAGATCTTTAGGCGAATCTAAACTTGCAGAAAAATGCGGGATAGGTATCCCTACCCTTCAGGATATTGCAAAAGAACTGCTCAAACCCGGCAGAGACCCAAGAGATGAACTTCCTGCTCCTATACTTAGGACTGACATTCTGGAAATGAAGGATCTGAAAGAAGGTATGATCCTTTCAGGAACAGTAAGAAACGTTATAGACTTCGGTGTTTTCGTAGACATCGGTGTTCATCAGGACGGTCTGGTCCACATTTCAGAAATAACAGAAAAATATATAAAGCACCCGTCAGAGATCCTCTCTGTTGGAGATATCGTAAAGGTATCAGTGCTGTCAGTAGACGAAAAAAGAAAAAGGATAAGCTTATCCATCAAACAGGCAAAATAAAAAGTCGACTCTAACGAGTCGATTTTTTATTTCAGAAAATTATACAGGCATAAAAGCCAACAATGCGAATTTTATCACGGATAAAGGAAATTCGAATATAAAAAATAAGCAAAAAACGCATTTTTGTTTGACAAATACCTGCCGCAAACATAGCATTATTTATATAGAAAGTGTTTTTTATACAAACGGATTTTTTAAATCGAATTGTATACAATATATATTCGCCGTATCTTTATTAAACACTTTACAAGGGGCTGACAAAATTGAAAAAAGAATGGAAAGGATTTAACACAGGCTCATGGACAGAACAGATCGACGTTGAAGAGTTTATTAGTTTAAACTACAAACCCTATGACGGAGACGACACGTTTCTTGCAGGGCCAACAAAAAGAACTGAAGAATGCTGCGCTAGAGTACAGGAGTTACTGGCAGTAGAAAGAAAAGCCGGCGGCACATTAAAGGTTGATTCCAGCAGGATTATGAGGATCAACGCATTTGGACCCGGTTACATTGTACCCGGAAAGGATATAATCGTTGGGCTTCAGACAGACGAACCGCTCAAAAGAGGGATCTGCCCATTCGGCGGCATAAAAATGGTACGAGAAGAAGTTGCCGAATTTGGGGAAACTCTGCCTGAAGATATCAACAAGATATTCGAATATGTTACAACTCACAACGATGGTGTATTCAAGGCTTACTCCAAAGAAATGAAGCAGGTCAGACACCTTGGCTTTATCACAGGTTTACCTGATGCCTACGGTCGCGGCAGGATAATCGGGGACTACAGAAGAGCCGCTCTATATGGAATCGACTTTCTCATTGAAGAAAAGAAAAAGGATCACGAAATGATCGCTTCCAGGCACGTAATGAACGAAGAAAACATAAGAACTGCCGAAGAAGTTTTCAATCAGATCCAGGCATTGAAGGAAATCAAAAAAATGGCAGATTCTTACGGTTTTGACATCTCAGGACCTGCCAAAGACGTTAAGGAAGCTATCCAATGGACTTACTTTGCATACCTTGCCGGAATCAAAGAAGAAAACGGTGCAGCTATGTCCCTTGGAAGAACTTCAACTTTCATAGACATATACGCTGAAAGAGACCTTGCTAACGGAGTTTACACCGAAGAAGAGATCCAGGAATTCATCGATGACTTCATCCTGAAGCTAAGAGTTGCAAGACACCTGAGAACTACGGAATACAACGAATTGTTCGGCGGCGATCCAATGTGGATCACAGAAGGCATCGGCGGAGTAGGTATGGACGGAAGGCATAAAGTAACTAAGACTTCCTTTAGATACCTGCAGACGCTTTATAACTTAGGACCTGCTCCGGAACCAAATCTCACAGTATTATGGTCTGCAAAGCTTCCTGAACCATTCAAACAGTTCTGTGCGAAAGTTTCCATCGACACAGACTCTATCCAATATGAAAACGACGATAAAATGAGACCGCATTGCGGCGAAGACTACTCCATCGCTTGCTGCGTATCCGCTATCCAGATGGGTCAACAGATGCAGTTCTTTGGAGCTAGATGCAACCTTGCAAAGATCTTATTATTAGGTCTTAACGGCGGCATAGAAGAAAGGACCGGAGAAAAAGTTGGTCCTCAAATGGAACCTGTTGGCGACGGCCCAATCGATTTCGATGATGCATGGAAGAGGTTCAACATTTACCTTGAGTGGTTAATGGAACTCTATGTAAACATCATGAACATCATCCACTCTATGCACGACAAATATGACTTCGAAAGATCTCAGATGGCATTCCTTAACTCCGAAGTAAAGAGACTCATGGCATTCGGTGTTGCAGGTTTGTCAGTAGCAGCCGACTCGCTCTCCGCCATCAAATATGCTAAGGTTTATCCTATCAGAGACGAAAACGGCGTCATCATCGACTTCAAAACTGAGGGAGAGTTCCCTAAATATGGCAACGACGATGACAGAGTAGACGATATCGCCATTGCGATCTCCGGAAGGACTATAGAAGAATTAAGAAAACATCCTACATACAGAAATGCTGTACACACATTATCCGTATTAACTATCACTTCAAACGTAATGTACGGCAAGAAGACCGGCAACACTCCTGATGGAAGAAGAGCCGGCACTCCATTCGCGCCCGGTGCCAACCCAATGCACGAAAGAGATTCCCACGGTGCAGTGGCTTCCCTCAACTCCGTATCTAAGATCGATTGGGAAATTTGTCAGGACGGCATATCCAACACATTCTCTATCACTCCTGAAGCATTAGGCAAGGACAGAGGATCTCAAATCGATACACTTGTAGGATTATTAAACGGTTACTTCCAAAGAGGAGCACACCACCTCAATGTAAACGTTCTTAACAGAAACCTTCTTAAAGATGCTTACGATAATCCGGAAAAATACCCTAACTTAACGGTAAGAGTATCCGGATATGCAGTAAGATTCAATGCTTTATCCAAGAACCATCAGAAGGAAGTAATTGCAAGAACATTCCACCAAGGTATTTGATCAGTGAGTGCTTAGCTTAAGATCCAAAAAAACTTGTGAGGTGCTTGCTTCCGCAAGCACCTCGTATTACATCGGAGGACTTATGAAAGGACGATTACACTCAATTGAAACATTTGGCACAGTAGACGGTCCGGGTATTAGAACGGTATTTTTCATGCAAGGCTGTCCTGCAAAGTGCCTTTATTGCCATAATCCGGATTCCTGGGATCTTAATGGTGGTAACAGGTATATTGAAATATCTGAAATCCTGCATTGGGTCGAAAGAGGCCGTACATACTACGGAGAAAAAGGCGGAGTGACTTTTAGCGGCGGTGAGCCGCTGCTTCAGGGCGAATTTATTACTGAAGCCATTAAGGCAATACATAGTATCGGTATCAAAAGCGCCATCGACGTCAGCGGAACTTATGTAGACGAACATACGGAAGCTGCTGTCGCGGAATGCGATCTCGTTCTTCTTGATATAAAGCATACCGACGCCGAAAAATTTGAAACTATCACTGGCAAGAGTCAGGAAACTTTATTACGACTTATCGATATTATAAATAAGCATGATAAACATGTATGGATAAGAAATGTTATAGTTCCCGGCATAAATGATACAGACGAAGACATTCATCAGCTTAATGAATTCATCAAACGCATAAAACATATTGATAAGATCGAGCTTCTTGGTTACCATACCATGGGCGTAAATAAATACGGTAAGCTGGGGATCACCTACAGGCTTAAAGGGGTTCCTGCAATGAACGAAAAAAAGCTTACCTACCTAAGAAACCTTGTTCGTATGCCTGAATAGTGTAAGCTTTTTTTGAATATATTGATAAGCAGCAATCTTATTTACAGTTGTTTGTCGATCATAGCATTGATCTGAGCCTTTGATCCAAAGCCTACAGCTTTGTCAACGATCTGTCCGTTTTTAAAAAGTATCATTGTCGGGATACTTGCGATGCTGAATTTTGCAGCAAGAGAAGGTTCTTCATCTACGTTTACTTTACCCACAACAGCTCTTCCTTCGTATTCATCAGCGATATCTTTTAGTACAGGAGCCAGCATCTGACATGGTCCGCACCATGCTGCCCAAAAATCCACCAGTACAGGCTTATCTGCTCCTAAAACCTCTTTTTCGAAATTACCTTCTGTTATTCTTAATTCTGCCATATCTTTTCTCCTTTCCATGAGTTCCTGCATAGTTATCTTTTATGGTCTTATTTTACCTGTTTTCGCGTCCTGCTTCTGTGACTGTGTCACATAAAACCTAATTTTACTGATTTTTTTTGCAAAGAAAAGGCCTTCGGATCTGTCTCCAAAGGCCAAATTATCAAATTATATCTCTTAATCCTTCTACATTCGTCAAGCGGATGGTTCCCCTTTTTATTTCGACTAACCCCTCAGAAGCGAATCTCTTTAGCATCCTTGCCACCACTTCTCGTGCAGAGCTGGTGTTCTGAGCTATCTGCTCATGAGTCATCTTTATCTCATTCTTTCCGGTTCGTTCATATTCATCCATCAGGAATGAAGCCAGTCTGCGGTCAAATTTCATAAAGAGTATTTGCTGCATAGACCACATTACCGATGAAAAACGTTCTGTGGATAGTTCATACATATAGCATTTTACATATATGTTCTTTTCTATCAGCTGAAGAAATGCAGATGCCTGAATGACCAGTATATCGCAGTCTTCTTCCGCCGTCATAAAGGTGTCGAATGTTATTTGACTTATTATACAAGACGCAGCCAGTACGCAGGTATCTTTTTCGTAGAGTTTGAACAAAGTGATCTCTCTGCCCTCTTCAGACATCATATAAGTTCTGATGCTTCCTTTGAGTACAGTTATCATCCCAAGACAATTGCTGTCACATCCGTGGATCAATCTGCCCTTTTCATATTTCTGGATCGATGAATACTTTTTCACCAATTCCTGTTCATCTATGCTCAGCCTGCCCCAAAACGGCAGTTTCTCCAAGTACCTGTTTATGGACTCCATCTGTATGCCTCCTGTTTATAAGAATATGATGATTATATCATATCCTCTCAGGATTTAACAGACTTACGCTTTCCAGAGTCCGTGTAAATTGCAGTATTCGTATACAGCTTCTACTTCATCGCCTTCGCAAATTGTGAAGCATACTTCTGGTTTGTCGCCAGGGTTGAGAGCTTTTCTCTGATTTCCTGCTTTTGTCTGTAATGAAACCCATTCGATATAGTGTTCAGGAAGCATTGGATGTTCTACTGAACCGATCTTAACGATTACTTTGTTTCCTTCTACTTTGTAATCAGGAACATGCTTTTCAAGAGAAGCATCAGTTGTTCCAGGTACCAGTTCTGTCATTTTCTGACCGCAGCACATTACAGGAACTCCTGTATCTTTAACCATAGCAATAATGTTTCCGCAGTGTTCGCATCTTAAGAATTTCTGTTCCATAATAATCCTCCATTTTCCTTTTATTGTATTTATGTCTTTGTTTTTTATTGACCTTTGATGGTCATATATTAGCACATTCAGAACAGGTTGAATGTGACTAAGTATCATTTTTGAAAACTTTTTTGAAAATTTTTTAAAAAAGTTTTTAATTAATAAAATGTAACATTCACATCAAAACTCATCAGATAATCGTCATTAAGACTCCAGCCTCTTGACTGAATATATTCCATTCCATGCCAGTCCAGTCCTGATGCCGCTCCTGACGATACTGTTTCTGCATAATACAGTCCGTTCACAGAGTATACGATAAGAAGATCATTCAAACCGCTCAATTTGATAACCGCATCCCCGTGACCGTCTCCGTTAACATCTCCGAGAGCATATTCATAAGCTTGCATGCCCTGATTCCAGAGAGAATAAAGCGATGCACTATTGTTATCCCAGTTGAATACTGCATCGTACAATAAATTCATCATTACCTGAGCCGCATCTGTCATCACATCATTTGATGCTGTATTCCCCGAGTTCTCACTGTTTTCTTCTTCCTCTACAGCTTCTTCTTCGGACAGCCAAGCTGCCAGGATAGAATTGTCTCCTGATTCAGCTGCCGCATATATTTCTTCTAATATCGGTTCGATCGGATCTTCTGCCACACCTTCGACTAAAACAGTATCCGGCTTAAATCCTGTTTCCTCATTTACAAGGATCACAGTTATAGTTCTGCTTATCTCATCTGTACAAAGAAGTTCTCCTTCACCTTTCACATATGCATATCCGTTCTCTTCATAATCAGTCCAGGCAACACTGTCGAGGGCTTCTCCCATAGCTTCCTGCACCGTGATGGTTTCACTGTATTCAGGCAGGTATATAGTTGTAATGTCTATTTCCTGTATTTCGTTATTTTCCTGATTTGCGTCAGTTTCCCCTCCGGATCCTTTTCCCACAGAAACGCCTACAATTATCAGTACAATGACCAAAACTGCCGCTATTATCCCTATAACAGCCTTTCCTTTGCCTCCGCCGGGTTTCTTATCTTCCACTTTAACATTTTCGGTCTCTCTATCTTTTTGTCCAACCTGTTCCCCACAATTTGAGCAGTATAAAACACCGTCTTCTACCTTGCTTCCACATTTACTGCAATACATAATAAGTTCCTCCCGCTTATATTATTAAAACTATAATAACATTTTTTTGTTAAAAACAACACTATTTATCCCAGAAAATGACTCATAACAAGCATTAAACAAAACCCTGCCAGAAGAGAGTAAGTTGCTCCTCTTTCACTGCCGTGAGCATGTGTCTCAGGTATCATTTCGTCACTGATAACATAGAGCATGCTTCCTCCCGCAAAGGCAAGAGCAAAAGGAAGTATACCTGTAGCGATGCTTACTGCCGAGAATCCTAAAAGCGTACCCAGCACTTCCACCACACCGGTCATAGATGCTATAACAAATGTCCTCAAAGGACTTATGCCTGCAGCCAGCATCGGCGCAATTATGACCATACCTTCTGGGATATTCTGAAGAGCTATACCGATGGCCACAGTCATTGCCTCTCCCGTATTCTCAGTTCCAAAGCCAACTCCCGCTGCTATTCCTTCCGGAAGATTATGGATAGCTATAGCCAACACAAACAGCAGCACTTTGTTAAGCCTTTCAGTTTGTGCAGGATGAGCTTCTTTATCCACACCCGAAAGACCATGTAAATGCGGCACGACCTTGTCAACAAGATTCAGACACAAAGCCCCTGCAAATACGCCGAGGATAGTCACTGCTATTGCACCTTTTCCTCCGTAATCTAAAGAAGGAAGTATAAGCCCTATAACTGCTGCTGCCAGCATCACCCCTGCCGCAAATGCGATAACGATGTCGCTGAACCTGTGAGTCATATTCTTGAACGCAAACCCCAGTGCCGCGCCGATAACCGTTGCGCCGCCTACTCCCAGAGCTGTCAACAATACCATTTCCATACGAATTCTCCTTAATTCTCAGCAAGCCATTCTAAAAACTCTTCATTTGACATTGTCCATTCCACTTCGATCTCAGAATCAGCTAAAATAATAAACTCAGTGAGTCCATAATCGTCGCAGTCAGCAGCCCAGTCATAAGTGTAACCCAGCCTGGTCCATGGATAAGGATCTTCTTCCAGATATGATCCAGCCTCGTTATTTTTGAACCATTCCTCCAGTGTTCCTAAAACAGAACCGTCCAGATCCTCCGGATCCACCTGTCCTGTTACATCCGGCTCATATGCAGGTCGAACCACTTCATCAATATCTACCCAGAATGCAGAGAAATGAGTGTTATCTTTACTTTCCGGAAGGCCTATAAGCTGTTCCATTCTAAGTTCCCAGTCTTCAACACCTTCAGAGTTTTGATCATACCAGTTTAACATCTCTTTATCAGTGAAAGTCCACACTTCTCCGTAAGAACAAATGAATGATTCCCCCGGTATGTAGCTTTCCGGATATTTATGCCATGATACGAGCAAGACCTTGTTTCCTTCTTCGTTCCAAGTTACCATATCGGAATCTTCTGTCAGTTCCACAAGTTCTTCTATCTCATCTGCTTCTGCATTTACCGCATCTGCCACGGAATCTGCGTAAAGCGCCTCCATGCTGACCGGTTCCTGCTCAGCTTCACATCCACCATTTTTATTTGATGACATTATCAAGATCAAGCCGGCTACCGCCACCATTACTGCCAGTATGATCACAATGGTTTTTTTATTCATATAAGAGTCTCCTTTAATTTGAATCTATTTTTACCATTATATCATGGCCTCATTCTTATTTCCATCTTCAAGGCGCTGTTAATGACCTATTCTTCACATTGACTGTGTTTTTTAGAAGTGCTATTATAATTCTTAACAATAACATCAATGGAGGCAAGAATTATGAAAAGATTATCAGGATTTATCTGCGGTGTTCTCGTAACAGTACTGATCTTCAGCTTGACTACTGTAGCATTTGCTACACTGGAAGCAAAAAATATCCAGGTCCACACAGGCGTCAAGCTCTACATCGACGACGAAGAATTCACACCAAAAGACGTTAACGGCAACGAAGTAGAAGTTCTGCTCTACAACGGTACAACATATTTACCTGTTCGTGCTATCGGAGAAGCATACGGCAAAGAAATCTACTGGGATGACAGTACAAAGAGCGTTTATATCGGAAAACATGAGATCCCAACCACATTGCCTGATGGGAAATATCAGGTATACATCGACAGATATGATATAATGACAGAAGTCGATGGCGAAAAGGTAAAAATAAACTTTGCTGAACCTGTAGGATTGACTCAGGCAGAAGTTGACGCACTTATCCCGGGAAGATCAGTTATAGATTTCTCAAATGAGATCGATTATCTCGCCCCTATCACAGTCAAATCTGTAAATTACAACAATAACAAAACAGAAATGTACATCAACAATTCAGACCTTACATTATATTGGTCCGGTCAGGATCAGATGTGGGTAGTTATGGACGAAGCCGGTGCAGCATGCTACGCTGAAACAGGAGATTATGATGTTCTCTACGTAGCTGAAGATGCTGTGATCGAAGACTGGTCAAGCTCTTCAAAGGTAGTCTACGACTCAATGGTAGAACTCGCTGCAAACAGCCCTAACTTCATTTACAATCTTGTTGAGATCACAGTTAAAGACGACGTGATCACAAAGGTTTATGTTTACTATCATCCATAAAATATAGATTTGATAAAAAGTTTTAAGCGAGGCTCACGCCTCGCTTTTTACTTTATATTTTTATGTTTTATCCTGTGTTTTTAGAGTTCAAGCACTGTATATCCTTCCGGGATCTCGAAAAGTGAAGGATCTGCACCTTTTTCCATGCTGAGAATCTGCATTGTATACTCTTCCCCGTCCATAGTGGTAATTATATATTTCAATTCATCTCCGTCATAACAATATTTCGCTGTTGTCTCTTCTTCCACTGCGAACTCTTCGTATTCATAAGTAACACCGCCAATATCAATGGTTCCGGTATTAAGTGCTGTTTCATATTTTTCTGCTTCTTCAGCAAACATTTCCGACATATCCGCCATATCCATGGACATCTTTATGCAGGTTTTGGTGGCAGGATCAAGAACATACTGTGATCCGTCTTTCGAGATCATCATGCTGGTAACTCCATCCATTTCACTTTCACTGTAAAGCATATCTCCCTTTACCGCATAAAACCCCGCAGTGGATATTCCTTCAACTTCCATCTGAGTTTCCATTGTGTACTCCCCGTCGATAAGATAGTCATTGAAATAACCCAAAGTTTTAGTACTGCTTACATTTACTTCCTGATTTTCGGCCTCACCTGAACCGCCTTCATCTCCTGTACCTCCTCCGCAGCCAGCAAAAGTCATCATCAATACCAATGTAAGCAAGATCGCCAATAGTTTTTTCATATTCTTTACCTCCTTTTCAATCCCTTATGCTGCGGTCCTTCATCTACAGCTTAGTGCCGCAGTCTCCGCAGAACTTTGTTCCCGGATCATTCTTTTTTCCACAATTGCTGCATATACCTGTCGGGGCCTGCTGCGGTGCCGTCATCGGAGTTCCGCAGTTATTGCAGAACCTAGCTCCTTGTGCATTTTCACTTCCGCAATTCGGGCATTTGTTCAGGCTGAGAGATGCACCACAGTTACTGCAGAACTTCCCTGTTCCGGCAGGTTTACCGCATACCGGACAAATCGTTGTTTTACTTTCTATATTTCCTTTCCATACAGTAGCGCTTTCTCCGGCCTCATCTATATTTCTCTTCATTGCTTCAGCTCTCGCTTTTGCTACATATATCTCCTGTCTTGGAGCACATGCTGTACAAAGACCTTCATCTTCATTCCAGCATGAATCGCACACATACTGATTGCAGCTCGGGCATCTGTGAAAATGCTGCCTCGCTTCATTCTGCGCTCTTTCAAAAGCCCTCTCATGCTCCTTCTGCCACTCCGGGCTCCTGCCTTCAAAACGTTCACTGAGTATGTCCACTGCTCTGTCTGCATTATATCCTAAGCTGTGAGCTTTACCGCCCATCAGACTTCCAAGTGTGCTCGCCCCTCGGCCCAATCCTCTGAAAAACTTTCCTTTTTTATAAGTCTCAGACTCTACAAAACTGCTTTTAAAACCGTCACTGCAGATATCACAATAAAAAGTGAATTGAAATCCTGCTTCTGTAGAATTGTCTTCATAATTTCTGGTAAAAGATCTTAACATGCCTATCCTCCTATCTGTCCAGTCGTTTGCCGCAAGCTGTACATTTTAAGTTTTGGAAGAACTGCTTTTCGCCGCATCTTGGATTTCGGCATCTTATCATAAGACTGCCTTTACAATGCTCGCATTCTTCCGAAACAAAGGTCTCCCTTCCACAGTGCGGACAAATCACCCTGAGCTGTCTGCCGCAGCCAGAACACACTTTCTGTTCTTTTCCTATAGGACTTCGGCAAGTGGGGCATATGTATCCAAAAGGGCTGCCGCTGCCGCAGGCAGGGCAGAATCTCGAATCCCTCTCTATAAATGTACCGCAATGTAAACAAGGCTGCTTATATGTTGCCATAGGATCCCCTCCTATTCAGGCTGTCTTGCACCGCATTCTCCGCAGAAACGGCTTCCCGGCGCCAAGGCAGCTCCGCATGAGGTACAATGAGCCGCCCCCAATTTTGTACCGCACTCCTGACAGAACTTCGTTCCTTCAGGATTGTCGCTTCCGCAGCTTGGACATCTTGCCGCTGCTGCCGCCTCCTGCTGCGCTTTTTCTTTTGCCTCTTTCTCTGCTTTTTGTGAATCCAGTTCTCTCGTAGCCATAGCCAGGTTGCTCTGGATCAGTTTGAGCCTGTCTGCTGCTTCCCCGAAAGATTCCAGTCCGTATCTTTCAATAGCCATCACGCCGATCTCAGCATACAATTCTTTTTCCTGTTTTTTAAGATCATTTACTTGTGTATGTGCATTCATCATTTTTACTGCCGGATCATCCTGCGGTATTAAATTGCTGAGTCCTTTCATTAAACCGCCTAATCCTCCGAATAAATCATTTCCCATCTCATTTTCCTCCTCTTACTCTTGTTCCGCTGCGGCAACGCATCTTGTACATTCCATCAGCTGAGGATCATACATTTCATCGCAGACCCATTTGCCGCATTTTCGGCATTGGTTAAAGAATCTTGCCAGGTCTTGGATCGCGTCAGCTTTCCTGTGGTTATACATCGATTGCTTAAATCCACCAACGCTCCCCTCGTCCATAGGTACAAGCAGATCTTTTATCCTGCATACCACCGGAAGCTTCTTTGAATAGATCCGCTTTCCACTGATGTCACATTCCGCATAAAAACGCATGCGGCCTTCATCTACCTGTACCTGTTCATATAGCTGTCGCATCCCACACCTCCTTTTCACGAACATTTTAATATGATATAATAACTTATCGTTCTTGATTAAATTCTATTAAATATGTGTTTTTTTACCACCCCACACTCGGGGGATTTTAATATAAAAGCATTTTTTTCAGGTTTTTATGTTTGGAAGGAGGTCTTCCTAATGTACGACCAGACACTTTTAGAAAACGAAAAAAAGAGGATCGATTACCCTTTATCAAGGCTTATTTGTTTTGTCATGTTTATGATATGGCAAATGGGGGTCATATATTATACAGGGCCGGCACTTAATATAGACGGTCGAACACCTCTGCCTATAGATATGGACAATATCACCGCTATTATCGCAATAGGATATATTCTCAATATCGTCTGGCTCATATTATTTCCCAAAAAATTTATCTATGCCGCCAGAGCGGCTGTCGTTATAGCTTTTATATCTGTGCTAGGCCTGTTTCTTCCTCTGTCAGAAGAAATGCTTGCAGTTCTTATATACATTCAATGTTTCTCCTGCTGCTTTATGATAGGTTTTGAAGCTTCTACTATGATATATGTATTTACAGAAAAAACCACCATACTTCATCTCCTCGCAGCCTACCCCATAGGTTATATCGTAATATCCATACTTCAGAATGATATTTTTAAACTGCCATTTACCTATTTCAGATTCGGCATAGTATTCATGCTTATACTGCTTATATACTTCTACTTCAAGCTGCCCACAAATACATTTCCTAACCTTTTAAAGAAAAAGGACGGTGCTTTATATTCAAAACATCTTTTCATCGGAGTATATATCCTCACATTCCTTGCTTGTCTTTTGGCAGTAATAGGGCCTTCTGCTGTTGCAAGCATTAAAAACGGTGTTTCTACCCTCTATATTTTTGCTGCCGTGGGAGGAATCTCTGCTTACTTCATATATAAAAAATATAATGTACATCCGATAAAAACAGTATCTTTCGAGATCATGCTTGGAGCAATTGGCTTTCTTTTACTCTTTCTTTCCCTCAAGATCCCGTTTCTATCACTGCCGGCCTGTGCTTTTATGGGTATTGGATTAATACCTTGCGCTCTTCTCCCACTTTATGGTCTGATACTGATGAAGCAGTATCCAAGAAGATCCATTCCGGTGGTTATCATGACCTTGGCAATAATATCTGCTCTGATTTCTTCATCTATATTAGAGATGTTTAGAAATGATATTGAACTGCTCTACCTGACACACCTCGCCATCGTGATAATAATGGCATTTATCTATCTGTTTACATCACCTTTTATGCTGATGTCTCTGCACAAAAAAATAACGCAGGAACCTTCAAAAGGATCAAAACTGCCGGAATTTTTATCCGCACTGACAGAACGAGAACTGGAAGTTGCCGATCTTATAGGACACGGCTACAGTAATCGCGATATTTCCAAGATGCTGTTCATATCCGAACATACAGTAAAAGACCATACAAAAAATATTTATCGTAAACTGGATATACACAGCAGATATGAACTTACTGCAATGCTTAGTAAACACAAACATTCACAATAAAAAAAAGTATATGTTTACTATCATCCATAAAGAATCGATCTTATAAAAATCCCCCTCCACTGGATTTGTCCAGTAAAGGGGGTACACATCATTTCGTCAAGAGAGTTTTTTTATTCTGCATTTTCACAGAATCTCTGCAATACTGTTTCCGCCTGCGTTTGGGTAACACATCCTGCAGGCTGAAGGATCATAGTATTCCCATAAGGAATTCCCCGAATAATTCCTAAACCGCAGGCCCACTGCATAGCAGGCACAGCCCATTCACTGACATATACAGCATCATCATAGGAAAGTATATTTGTATCCTCACCAACAGAAACATCATCTCCATTGTACTTAGCATATCGCCACATTATGGTCACCAGCTGTTCGCGAGTGATAGCATCGTCAGGTCCAAACTCATTGCTGCTGTATCCTGTTATGATACCTTCTGATGCCGCCCAACTAATAGACTCAGCATACCATGCATCCTTAGAAACGTCTGTAAAATGCATTTGACAACTTGCCTTCGGCTTTCCTGCCAATTCCCATAGATCGTATAGAACTTCTGCACGGGCAGCCGCAGTTTCCTGTTCTGTCAGAATGGTGATCCTCCCGCTGCCGTTCACATCTACATACCCGCTATCAGCCGTAATGGTAGGCAGTCCGGTTTCCTTACCGACAGGAAATGACTTGATATAATTTGCCAATACCATATAATCTTCTGCTACATAGTCCAGCACATTGACCGATCCGTTCAGCATCGCAAACCCTCCGCCCAGATCTCGCAGAGTATAGTTATATCCCGCCAGACGGTAGGTTTTCGAAAGATCCAAAGGCTCATACTTCATTGTATCTCTATTCCATACCTGAACATTCTTTACACGGTATTCCCCTGTAGGCGGGCCGGTCCAAACATCTTTATCATCAGCCTGTACCGAGGACTCATAACTAAGATCCAGCGTGTATTTCAGACCGGACACATGGAGCAGGCTCCCATTTTCCGAAAGACCGTCTGCCGATATCCCCTTGGAACCCCATTCTAAAGCGTCTAAAATCTGCTGTCCGGTCACTTCCAGCAGACATGCCACGTTACCAAAGGTATGGATCTCCTTGCAAGTCAGATAGGACATATCCCCGGTAACAGCACCGTTTCGTATACCCCCTCCATTCATTACAGCCACATCCACATCCATATCCATTTCATCAAACAAATAATATAGAGCATCTGCGGCAAAATCTCCGGTATTAGTGCTCTGTCTGCGTACCAGGCGGTTTCCTTCTCTGTCGTAGTTGTCAAGTACGACTTGTGAATATCCGATCACTTCGCCAAGCTTACCATTTACTTCATTGATCCAATCGTCTTCTAATTTCTTGACCTCAGCATCCGGAATAATGTCAACCAGTTCTTCTCCTGTAAGAAGTGTGGTGGAAACGACCCCACCGGCAGAAATCGTAAGCTTTCCTACGGTATCCATATAAGAACCGGTCTGCGTCAAAATAACTATATCCCCATTTTTATCTGTGACTTTCTCCATCTCCAGTGTGGTATGCGAGTGCCCATCAATGAACGCATCCAAACCGGCAACGTTGGCGATAACGTTCCTGCTTGTCCATGGGCCGGAAGAAAGATCAACTCCGAGATGACCCAAAGCGATGATATAATCCGCACCGTCAGCTTCAGCCTCGTCAATAGCTGTCTGCACAGCAGTATACAATTCTTTCCCGTCAGCACCTGTATCTATACCATAAATGTAGTTTCCTGCATTGTCTTGGAAATAGGAAGGGAAAGAAGCTGTGATCGTCTCCGGTGTAGTGATGCCCACAAATGCTATGTTCTTCCCACCGCTCTCAAGCATTACATAACTGTCCAAAAACAAATCTCCCTTGACACCATTTTTTTCATATCGGAAATTGCTGGAAATATAGGGATATTCTGCAGCCTCAATAATAGCCATACATCCCTCCATGCCGTAATCAAACTCGTGGTTGCCCAGTGTGGCAGCATCATATCCTGTAGCATTCATTAAATCAATGATCGTTTCGCCGCTGTCCATATCTCCGTATGCAGTTCCCTGAATATGATCCCCAGCATCTACCAGCAGCGCACCGGGTGTGGATACTTTCAATGCAGCCACCTTCGAATAGGTCAGGCCGGTTTCATCATCAATTGCATTATCTATATAACTATGAATATCGTTGGTATAGTATACTGTGATCTCTTCATCATTCTCTGCCATTGACGGCACTGCCATCGCCAACGTTATGACCAGTACAGTAACTACCGCAAATAGTTTATTTCTCATCTCAATTGCCTCCTATTTTCAATTATATTTTTACTGCCGTCTTCTATCTTCCGCGGTACTCTGATTGCAATATCTCCGCCATCTCCTTAGGAGACTCTTCGCAGCCATTTGCCAGCCACATCTTGATGATCGTATTCAAGCCGCTCCTGAAAAACTCGATATGATACTTCAAATTCTGAGTCATATGTTCCTGCTCAGCCCTTCTAGGATCATAAACGGATATCTTATGCTCTTCATCATAGCACAGTTTAAAGTACGTATTATAAAATATTTGATTATCCTTTATATGTTCAAACATCTTTTCTGCCCCAAAATGTTCATTGAAATAATCATAGTCGGCAAAAACCTCCGAGAACTCATCCTCCAGCTTTTTACGCATTTTGTCAGCAAGGTCATAGATATCCAGATAATTTGCATAAAATGTGCTGCGGTTCAGTCCTGTCATCTTGCATAGATCTGCAACAGTGATTTTCTTCAGCTCATTTTCCTGCAAAAGTTCAACAAAAGCTTTTTCTATTTTCTCTACAGACTCACGACGGCGTCTGTTATTTTTTGTGTTCATTATCACACCCCACCCTATTATTCCAACACTTATCCTGATATTGCTGATTGTTTTAATTTTTTCTTTTCAGTATACTGCAATTACATTAAGCATACAAGTGTTGGAATATTGACGAAAGGAGATCCTTATGAAAAAAAGCAGTTTTATTGCACTGATCCTCGGCACTGTCAGCGGTGTACTCTTTTCCCTAGGTATGTGTATGGCACTGATCCCGGAATGGGATGCATTTCGCGAAGGTGTAGTTTTCGGAGTGATCGGCGGAGCAATGGGTATTATCACTATTATGATATGGAGAAAGATGGAAGGCAGGCGCCCTGTCAAACTGAGCGGAAAGAAGGTTTTATTCTCTATTTTAGGCATCGCCGGTGCACTGATTTTAGGATTAGGCATGTGTTTCTGTCTTGTCTGGGAAAAATTCATTCCCGGTACATTGATAGGTCTTTTAGGCATAGTGATGCTTATAAGCCTCATCCCTATCACTAAAGGTATCAAATGAGGCTCGGCAATTCTGTACAGCCGGTTTATCTTAACCTCTTTGCCAATCTCTGTTTCGCTCTATATACCTGCGTACTTAGTTTAGTAAATGGTTCATGGTGGTTTATCTCGCTGGCTGCATACTATGTGATTTTGAGTATAATGCGCTTCGTTCTTTTACGATTCCGAAAAAAAGAGGCTGACGGGATCTCGGAGCGTTTTATAATGCGATTTACGGGCGTTTTGTTTATGATAATGTCTGTTGTTCTGGCAGGTACAACATATATGGCCTTCTCAGAAAACAAAGGATTTCGTTATCATGAAATACTTATGATAACCATAGCTCTGTACGCTTTTGTAAAGGTAACTTTTGCTGTCATCAATCTCGCGAAGAGCAGAAAATACGTATCGCCTGTAATGAAAACCTTGAGAAATATTGCTTTCGCAGATGCACTGGTGTCGATTTTCTCACTCCAGCGTTCGATGCTGGTAACCTTCGAAGGAATGAGTGCAAATGACATTGCTTTACTTAATGCTCTCACAGGATCCGCTGTGTATCTCGCGGTATTCTTGCTGGGGTTAAACTTAATGGGAGGTAAGAAAATAAATATGGCAAAATCAAAATTAATACAAGCAAACAAAATAGTAGCCGAAACCGTGACCGGCGGATATAAAGCTATAGAAAAAGGAACTGTTAAAGGATATAAAAAAATCGAAGATAAATTTATAGATCAATTTTTGGCCAGAGAAGGAGAATCCATAGAAGATGCTCGCAAACGGTTGAAAGATAAAAAATAAAAGAGCCTTGCTTACGCAAGGCTTTGTTTACGTGGCATTTCCGACCGATTTAGATACGGGCTGAAAAGCCTGTAATTTCAATGGTTTGCGGGTTCGCAACCATTATTTTTTTACCTTTTTTCGATTTTTCGGTA
>JAFXHN010000051.1 GCA_017536365.1 Bacillota bacterium
ATGGTAGCAAATTTCCAGATAGAAAAAGACAGCATTACACCTGATGCGCATTTGTTTGATGATTTACAGTTAACTTCTCTTGATGTAGTAGATATAGCAATGTATATCGAAGAAGAGTTCGGCATCGTGCTTGAAGAAGAGGATCTCGCAGAGGTTTCTACAGTTCAGTCATTTTTAGATATGCTCGATAGAGAGTAATACATATGTGTTTTAAAGCAGATGAGAAATCATCTGCTTTTTTTATAGTCTTTTTAAGGTTTTTATGATAAAATTTAAGGAATAATTGAGAAAAGAAGTTGATGATCGGAGGATATCGGATTGAAAGATAGATTTTATTATATAATGACATTTGGATGCCAGATGAACGAACATGATTCAGAGATCATGGCAGGCATGCTGGAGGAGATGGGCTACAGAGAAACCGAAAAAAGAGCAGAAGCTTCCATTATAGTCATAAACACCTGCAGTATAAGAGATAACGCGGACAAGCGATTTTTCGGCAGTTTAGGACAGCTCAAAAGGCTTAAAAGAGAAAATCCCGACCTAATAGTTGCGGTATGCGGATGTATGATGCAGCAGCAGCATATTATAGATGCCATTAAACAGAAATACAGCTGGGTAGACATAGTTTTCGGAACTCATAATCTCCATTGCCTTCCGGAACTTATAAACAAAGTAATTAATGATAGACAGAAGATCGTTGATGTTTGGGATGAACACAGAGGGGTATTTGAAGGTCTTCCGTCAAAAAGAAAATATGACTTTAAAGCCCTTGTAAATATAACTTATGGATGCAATAATTTCTGCACTTACTGTATAGTGCCTTACACAAGAGGACGAGAAAGAAGCAGAAAGCCTGAGGATATATTAAGTGAAGTGAGAGAACTTGCGGCGGACGGCGTTAAAGAAGTAATGCTTTTGGGCCAAAACGTAAATTCCTACGGCATAGCGGATGGTTTTGACATGGATTTTGCAGATCTGATCTATGCCATCAATGAGATCGAAGGGATAGAAAGGATAAGGTTTATGACATCTCATCCTAAAGATCTGTCTGACAAACTTATTGGAGCTTTCAGAGACTGTGATAAACTTGCAAACCATATACATCTGCCGGTCCAGGCAGGAAGCAGCAAAGTGCTCAAAAGAATGAACAGAAGATATACAAGAGAAGATTATCTTGAACTTATTAGGAAGCTCAGGGAAGCTACAGACGGTACTATAGCTATAACTACAGATATAATCGTGGGATTCCCGGGAGAAACGGAAGAGGATTTCAGCGAAACTTTATCTCTTATGGAAGAAGTAAAATATGACTCTGCATTTACATTCCTGTATTCTATAAGAAAAGGAACTCCGGCGGAGAAATACGAAGATCAGATACCGGAAGAAGTAAAACATGAAAGATTCAACCGACTTAGAGACATACTTGATGCCGGTATGGCCGACAACAATAAAAAGTATGAAGGCAGGATAGAAAAAGTACTTGTAGAAGGCAGCAGCAAAACCAACATAAAAACTCTGACAGGAAGAACGGAATCTATGAAGATCGTTAATTTCTACGGAAGCAGAGATATGATAGGTAAGATAGTTGAAGTAAGGATTACAGAAGGAAAGACCTACAGTCTTGTGGGTGAGGTTATTTAAATGGGATACACTCCGATGATGCAGCATTATCTTGATACTAAAGAGAAATATAAAGACTGCATTTTGTTCTATCGATTGGGAGACTTCTATGAAATGTTTTTTGAAGATGCTTTAACGGCATCTAAAGTCATGGAAGTTACGCTTACAGGCAAAAACTGCGGAATGGAGGAGAGAGCGCCTATGTGCGGTGTTCCTCATCATTCGGTGGATACTTATATTGCAAAACTTGTGGACAAAGGCTACAAGGTAGCCATATGCGAACAGATGGAAGATCCTGCGGAAGCAAAAGGAATGGTAAGAAGAGAGGTAGTACGAGTAGTTACTCCGGGGACTGTTACCAGCCAGACTATGCTTTCGGAGAAAGATAATAATTATCTTGCCTGCGTATATGTTACGGAGAACTGTGCAGGGTTTTCATTCTGCGATATATCCACAGGAGAGATCGGATGCGGAGAATTTAAAGGGAACTCTTTTGAAGATAAACTCGTAAATGAACTTGTAAAACTGAAGGCAAAAGAGATCATTTATAATGATTATGCAGGACTTGATGATCTTATAGATAATATGAAGATCTCCTGTGATGGATTTTTTGACAATGTAAATCCTCATTTCTTTGACAAAGAGCCTTGCGAAAATGCTGTTAAGCGTCAGTTTGGAGTCAATTCACTCATGGGAATAGGCCTTGACAGTATGGAAGAGGCTGTTATATCTATGGGAGCACTTCTGCAGTATCTGTATGAAACTCAGAAGCAATCCCTCTCACATCTGATAAATCTTACGGTGATCGACAGCAGCAGCCATATGTCTTTGGACAAGGCTACGCTTAAAAATCTTGAATTGACGGAAACTCTTTATGATAAAAAGGTTCAGGGATCTCTTCTCGGTGTTTTGGACAAGACAGGCACCGCTATGGGAAGCAGAAAGATGAAACAATGGCTTCGTGAGCCTCTGAATGACTCTGAGCAGATAATAAAGAGACTTGACGCAGTGGAACATCTTTATGATAATTTTCTTCTTAGAAACGATTTGAAGGAGTCGCTTAAAGAAATTTATGATCTTGAGCGTTTGTCCGGCAGGATAGCCTGCGGCAATGCCAACGGAAAGGACTTGGCTGCTTTGAAGCGTTCGGTTGCAGTGATCCCTGCTATAAAGAATGATCTGTATGGGACAGGAATTCCTCTTTTAGCTGAACTGAATGATGACATAGATGAACTTAAAGAGCTTCATGATCTCATAGATTCTTCGATCGTGGAAGATCCGCCGTTTATTATCAAAGAAGGCGGTTTGATCAAAGCGGGTTATTCCGAAGAGCTTGATGAACTGAAAAATTCTATTAAAGACGGACAGATATGGATAGCTTCTCTTGAGGGAATAGAAAGAGAAAGAACGGGTATCAAAAATCTTAAAGTAGGTTTTAATAAGGTCTTCGGCTACTATATCGAAGTCACAAAATCTTATTACGACCTTATCCCGGAAGAATATATAAGAAAGCAGACTCTTGCAAACTGTGAGAGATTCATAACTCCGGAGCTGAAAGAAGTGGAATCCGTTGTTTTGAATGCAGAGACAAAAATAAACAAAATGGAGTATGAGCTTTTTATAGAAATAAGGCAGGAACTTCAGAAATATATTTCCGTTATACAGCGTACCTCATCAGCATTATCAGCTTTGGACGTGCTCAATTCCTTTGCTGAGGTAAGCTCAAAGAATGGATATGTAAAACCAAGGATAACAGATGGAGACGAGATACAGATAGAAAAGGGACGTCATCCTGTTATAGAACAAAGTATTAAAGAGGGCGTTTTTATATCAAACGACCTGTATATAGATAGAGACGAGCACAGTATGCTGCTTATAACAGGCCCAAATATGGCCGGTAAATCCACATATATGAGACAGAATGCTTTGATCGTGCTTATGGCTCAGGCCGGCTGTTTCGTGCCTTGTGAAAGTGCAGTGATCGGTGTTGTTGACAGGATATATACAAGGATAGGAGCGTCAGACAACCTGTCTCAGGGTCAAAGTACATTCTATGTGGAAATGAGCGAACTGGCGTATATACTCAACACTTCAACTGAAAAAAGCCTTATCATCCTTGACGAGATAGGCAGAGGCACAAGCACTTATGACGGTCTTTCCATCGCCTGGGCGGTGATCGAGTATTTATGCGGCAGAGAACGTAGGATAAGGACATTGTTTGCTACTCATTATCATGAACTTACGGTAATGGAGGATAAAGTAAAAGGGTTTAAAAATCTTAACGTTGATGTAAAGGAAGAAAACGGTTCTGTTGTTTTCCTACATAAAATAATAGAAGGGAGCGCAAGCAGAAGCTATGGTATACACGTTGCCAAAATAGCCGGCGTTCCTAAAGATTTACTTAATTCCGCGGAAGAAAAACTTGAAGAGCTTGAAAGCGGATATGCAGGCAAAGATAGCGATATCCTCAAAAAAGCTGAAACATTTAAGCCTAAAAAAGAAGAACCTTCGGATCAGCTTAGTTTCTTTGGATTTGCACCGAATCCGATAGTTGAGCAGATCAAGGATCTTGATTTGATGAATATAACTCCTTCTCAGGCTTTCGTTATCCTGGAAGAACTTAAAAAAGCTGTACAATAATAAGGTGAGAGTATGGGTTTAAAAGAACTTTTTGAAAGAAAAAGAATACAAAGACTGCCTAAAAGCGTAGCAGACAGGATAGCTGCCGGAGAAGTGGTGGACAGACCTATTTCCATAGTGAAAGAGCTGGTGGAAAACAGTATAGACTCCGGTGCGGATTCAATTACCGTTGAGATAAAAAACGGCGGTAAAAGCTACATAAGAGTCACTGATAACGGCTGCGGGATCCCTCCTCAGGATGTGGAAACAGCCTTTTTCAGGCATGCTACAAGTAAGATCGAAAAGGATTCGGATCTGTTTAAGATCAGCACTTTAGGTTTTAGAGGGGAAGCCCTTGCCAGCATTGCGGCGGTTACAAGGACCCAGATGATAACAAAGATCCCTGAAGAATCTGCAGGGGTAAAGATTTCAATTGACGGCGGAACTGTTGTGGAAAAAGTACCGGTCGGAGCTTCGGACGGAACGACTATAGTTGTGAAAGATCTGTTTTATAATACTCCGGCAAGGGAAAAGTTCATGAAAAAGGACGGAACTGAGAGCACACTGATCACTGATTTTATCTCGAAGATGGCGCTGGCTTATCCTGATATAAAATTCAGGATGATAAATAACGGCAGTCAGCTTTTCGGGACCTCAGGAAAAGGAGATGTTCTGGAAAATATATATGTTATATACGGCAAAGAAATAGGAAGCAGCCTTATATCGTTTGAAAAAGAATCTGCTGATATGAAGGTGAAAGGATATATTTCCAACCCTAAGTACACCAAAAATACAAAGAGAAATCAGTTTTATTTCGTTAATGGCAGATATATAGTAAACAAGACTATGGAAGATGGGGTAGCTCTCGGGTACGGTGATAAAATTCCGGAAGGAAGGTATCCTGTTGCCTATATTTTCCTTGATGTTCCTCCGGGATCTGTGGATGTCAATGTTCATCCTAATAAAAAAGAAATACGTTTCTCCGCTCCTGCTGAAGTGAGAGAGTTTATAAGAGAGGCAGTATTCGAGCGTCTCAACACAAGATCCGGAATAACGACTATGTCGGAAGAAACGATATTAAAAAGCAACAAAATTTCCGCTCCGGAAGCTTCCGGAAAGAAAGAAGAAAGAAAGTTATTCTCTTCCCGTGAGGAAATAAAAGAGACTTCCGTACAGGAAGAGATAAAGGTGTTTAAGCCTGCGCCGGAAAAATTCGTTCCGAAATCAAGCAGGGTAGACATAATTAATTTACAGGAAACCAAAATAGGAAAAATCGAATTAAAATCTCGAAATGTTGAAGCTCAGGTCAAGACAGACCTTAAGCCTCAAAAGGCAAATGAAGCTGATGATAAAAAACCAGAACAGGACAAGACTGAAATCAAATTCAGCGCAGAACCCGAATCACCGGAAAAACCGTCTTATGATGAGCCGGTACAAAGCCGAGTTAAAAAATTCGATGTTTCGACTTTGGAAATAATGGGTGTATTGTTCAACACTTACATCGCTGCAAAGGATTATGAGACATTTTATCTTATCGATCAGCATGCGGCCCATGAGAGAGTGTTTTATGAGAAATTCTTAAAAGAATTTTACAGTGAAGTCGCAGCTCCTCAGATGATGCTTGCGCCTATAGTTAAAGAAATACCTCATCATGTCAAAGGAGAAGGGGAGGAATGGCTTGCTTTCCTTGAAAAAGCCGGCTTCATACCTGAACCTTTCGGAGACAGAACATATATATTCCGCGGTATACCTTCATATATGGATATTTCTGAGGCAGAATTGTTCCTGGATGATTATCTTGATGGATTATCCGAATCTTCAGATTTTAAAGATAAAAGAACTGTGGATAAGATCATCATGAGATCCTGCAAGAGCGCGGTTAAAGCCCATGACCGATTATCAATGGAAGAGGTAAAGGCTCTCCTTGACGATCTATCGGAGACTGAAAATCCATTTTCATGTCCTCACGGCCGCCCTGTGATAATCAAGATGGGTGTCAAGGATATGGAAAAAATGTTTAAAAGGGTATAGAAATGAGTGACAGAAAGATATTGATACTGGCAGGCCCTACAGCTGTGGGGAAAACCGAGTATTCATTGGAGTTGGCAAAGAAGCTTGACGGAGAGATAGTCTCTGCAGACTCTATGCAGCTGTATAAATTTATGGATATCGGCAGTGCAAAACCTACAAA
>JAFXHN010000052.1 GCA_017536365.1 Bacillota bacterium
CACATAATATAAAAGCTATCAGTATAAGTAAAAAACTTTTTCTCATGATACACACCCCCGGCTGTTAGATCTTTCTTAGGTCTATTTTTATATATATTAACACAAAAAATCGTATAAGTGTTATTTTCCTTAAGCAAGTTATTTTTTTTATATTTATGTTATACAGTTCAAATTCTGCTTCATAATACAAAAATCCCTGTTCACATAAAGTGAAACAGAGATTTTGCATAAGAGTAAAATATGGAAATGGCAATTCGTTTTTAATTGAGATCTCCTGCTGCTTTTATTCTCACACGATTAGTGTTTCCTGCATAATAAGCAAGAGGCACATCTTCAACATCTATGATCTCAACGGTCTCTCGTACCGCTCCCGCTCCAACAGCCAGTTCTATAGCTTCTGCTTTCGCATTCTCGAGAGCAGTGTCACGAGGAATGCTGTCATAATCTATCAGTTTTTCATATGTTCCGCTCACTTTAGAAATAGCTGATCCTATAGCATTTGCCGTACCGAAGTACTCAGGTTTCAAAACAGAAGATGTGCCTTCAAAACTTTCAGGCAATATTACGGATCCTCCACCTACGAGAATAACATCAACATCCGCTCCTGATACTTTCATAGCATCTATGGCATCCTCCGTCATAGCTTTTATAACGCTCATGACCTTTTCGGCAAATTCTAAATTTATATGTTCAACTTTTTTCCTGTCCCCAAGCTCAAACATTCCCAAACGAACAGCTATATCTGTAGCAGTCAAAGTATCTCCGCCGAAGATAAGTGCTTTTTCTGTTATCTGATATCCAACACTGTCAGGACCTACAGTAACGCTTCCATCAGGTTTTTCTCTGACTATAGATCCGCCTCCGAGACCTATTGTAACTACATCAGGCATTCTGAAGTTAGTCCTTACTCCTCCTATAGTTACGGCTATGCTGGATTCTCTCGGGAAACCGTTCTGTATAACACCTAAGTCTGTTGTTGTTCCCCCCACATCAATAACAAGCGCATTTTTGAGTTTTGAAAGATAGCTTGCTCCTCTAATAGAATTTGTAGGCCCGCAGGCTATAGTAAGGATAGGATAACGACGGGCATGTTCCATAGTCATTAGTGTTCCGTCATTTTGAGAGAGATAAACTTCTGCATTCGTTATCCCCATTTCTGCCAAAGATCTTGCAAATCCTTCTGTGAAGCTTTCCGCAACATGGAATAATGCTGCGTTCAGAATGGCCGCATTTTCTCTTTCTATAAGGCCCATTGAGCCGATCTCACTGGATACAGAAATATGAATATCCTCTCCCATTACTTCTCTGCATATCTCCGCTGCTCTGATTTCATGCTCGTTTCTTATTGTTGAGAACACAGATGATATGGCAATAGATTCAACTTTTCCTTTTATGCTAAGGAAGAATTCTCTAACTGCATTTTCATCCAATGATGCGAGTTCTTTGCCGTCATATTCAAAGCCACCGCCAACTATCTTCTCTGCAGCTACGCATTGAGTTATGTCAAAAGGCCAGTCTATCATAGGAGGCACCCCTAAAGTAGCCGGTGCTCCTATCCTGAGCACTCCTACCTTAGCAAGATGCTTTCTTTCAACGATAGCATTTGTACACTGAGTAGTTCCCAGCATTGCCTGACGAATTTTATCAGGATCTATTTTAGATTCGTTCAAAATGGTTTCTATAGAAGCGACTATCCCTTCATATATATCACCGGAAGTAGGTCTTTTTACCTCTGCTACTATTTCGAGGTCTTCATTTATCAATACGGCATCTGTATTTGTGCCTCCTACATCTATACCAAGCTTATACACTTGCCGCACCTCCTTTACATCTTTCCTCTACAGGAATATAATCTGTGTCGCATCCAAAATATCTTGGTCCTACCAGTTCTATTCCTTCAGTACTTCTCCACATTTCAAAGCATTTGAGACCAACCACGTACACCCTCTTGCCGTATTTGAGGGCATCTGTAGTTACAGGCACAAAGGTTTCTGCATCTACAAGACAGATGAGATCCGGCACAGTTGCCAATATTTCTCCATCAACATTAGCAAGCAGGTTTTCATTCTGAAACTCTACATAAGCCTTTTTACCTTTGTATTCTCCTATACCGTCAAGCACCACCTTTCCAAAGTTAAATGCTCCTCTAGTTTCTCTTAAAACATCTGAGATCTTTCCTTTAAACAATTTATAACTTTCTGAAAATTCCAAGAAATGTTCTTCCGGAGTCTTATCTTCGGTGCAGTTTTTTACAGTACGTATAGCTTCACCCAGTTTCTGGCTCCTCGTAACTATATTCTTCACACCATATTCCTTAAGCTGTTTACCGCTCATCGGATACAGCGCCACAGAAACAGCTCCTCCGCAGCTCATAGTTACGGAACGCGCAAGCTCTTCTGTCCATTTATTCGTGATAGTTTCAAATATCACACAGTTTCCTTTTTCATCGGTAAGAGCCATAGGAGATGCACTCATCCCTCCCAATGTAAATGTGACCATCTGAAGTTCAGGAAATGCTCTTCCCATACCATCCGCATCTACTAAAGGAAGACCAAGTCTAGCACATGCAGCTATAGGAAGCATTGAATTCACTCCGCCTGCTTCTATCGGAAGAAGAGCATATATCTTTTTCCCGAAAAACTGTGATACCATATCGTATAAAGTTTTATATTCCTTATCTCCAATAGCCTTCTCCGCAAGTACTGTAGGAGCTCCCATCATAGCTATAGGCACTACCAGTGCATCGTCAGGAACTTCTTCAGGATCAAGTAAAGTTACAGGGCCCTTTTCTCGGATAGCACCCATAGCCACCAGCTTACCTATATACGGATCGCCTCCGCCGCCGGCTCCCAGAAGTGCAGCTCCAAGAGCAATATCTTCAATATCTTTTAAATCGATTATTCTCACTTTATATTCTCCCTTCTAACAAAGCAGCTATTTTGCAATTGCTGTAGCTTCTTCTATAGTCATTTCTCCCTTGCCTGCCAAAGAAGTTTTTCCTAAAAGCTTGTATAAAACAATATATGAAACAAATGCCAGTACTACTCCGTCAAGAGCAGGGCTGAATACATAAAGTATTCCTAATGTTTCTATCAGAGCGAATCCTCCGCCGATTATCCATGCTATTATTCCGATCCAGTTTATTCCTCTCTGAGGCTTCCAGAGTTCTTTCTTTCCTTTGCATATTACCCAGTAATCCGCGATTATTATGCCCATGATAGGAGGCACCACCGCACCGATTATACTTATATATGTATTGAGCATATCTGCCAGCCCCATTATAGCCAATCCAATGCCAAGTACGCCCACGATGATAGTTACCATAGGTCTGTTTTTGTCTTTGATGGAAAACATTTTGCAGACAGCCAGACCTGACATATATGCATTGCCGGTATTTGTAGTCCATGTGGCAAGCACCAGTACCAGCATTGATATTATAGGGAGTCCAAGTCCTGCAAACATATTTGTAACATCGTAATTTCCTGTTCCCAGTGCCATTATCGCACCTACCATTATCATGATAGTTGCAGCAGGAAGTACGCCTAAAACTGTAGCCTTAATAACATCTGCTCTTGATTTACAATAACGAGTATAGTCTGAATTGCAAGTTGCACCCAGCGCAAAAAGTCCTATTACGGTTGATACCGCAGCAGGTAAAGCCATTGCATTTTCAGTAACATTACTGCTTATTGCGCTCCATCCTGCATACTCTATTGAATGTACAGCTCCGTATATGCAGAGTATAAGTAAAAGCGGTACAGCTATGTAGTTGAGTACAGTCATCCATCTCACGCCATAAACAGCAGTAATACACATTACAGCGCCCCAAACCACACAGGCAAGCCAGAAAGGAAATGCCATTCCAAACACTTCCATCAAAGTGCAGAATGCTAATGCACAGGTTGCAGTCTGAACAGCAAACCATCCTGTCTCAGCAATGAATACTACCAAAGCCATAGAGAAGTTTGCGCCTGTCATACCAAATGCCCTGGTTGAAGTCATTGTGGAATTAAGCCCAAGATCACTTCCAACTATACCTCCCAGTACCATCAGCAGACAACATATTGCAAAACCAATCACTGTTACCCAGAATATTGAAGTGACCGTAAGAGCACCTGCAAACATACCGCCTACCATAAGCATAGGAATACATATCATTGTACCTATCCAAATAAAAGCCACTCCCGGCCACGGTCTCTTTTCATGAGACAAAATTTGAGATATACCTTTGTCTTGCTGCTTTGCAGCAGTCTTTTTTTCTTCCATAGTATTAACCCTCCGTTTTATTAATAACGACACAATTTTACATTTCCTTTAGTTTCTTTGATACTGTCTGTAAGGCTGAAAAAATTGCAGGTATGTTTGTCTGAAGAGACAAATGTAATATAATCATATAAAGAGTAGAATATATAAAAAAACAGAGAAAGGGATATTTATGAGCGTTACCGTATCGGATTTACTGAATCTTCCTTCATTAAAACACGCAAAGGTAGTAGCCGGATCCGGAGGATTAAACAAGATAGTTTCCACCATATCTGTATTGGAAACTGTTGATCCTTCCATACTTATCGACGGGCTTTTCAGTCAGGGAGAATACTTTGGAAGCGAAATAGTGATAACAGGTTTTATCAACTGCATAAATGATGTTGACTGTCAGTGCGCTAACATCAAAAGACTGGCAGAAGGCGGAGAAGTCGGCCTTATCCTTTTTTATGTAGGCATATATCTGCCAAAAATCGATCAGCGTCTTATCGATTTGGCTAATGAACTTGACTTCGTACTTATACAAATGCCTCCTTACATCAATCTGCGTTATGCCGAAGTTATAAACGATGTAACTGAATATATTTATAACGATCGTTCAAAAAATGAATTTATAGTATCTGATATTCTTGCCAGAGTATCTATACTTCCCGAATATTTAAGAACGATAAATACAGTGCTTCGAATGGTCAGTGACGGTGTTATGTCATCTTTGATACTTACAGATGCTTCATACAACGTATTGAACATATCCGCATGGCCTAAAAGCATGGAGGAGCGGCTCACAAAGAACCTTTCAGACATCATAGCTTGTTCACAATACAAAGAAGTGGACAATGAGTTTCTGTCCGAATGCAGTATTTATTCTTTTCCTATCATTCCGGACAATGATCCGCCTATGAAACTCCTGCTCATAAAAGAAGGAGCTCCGCTGAGCCAGAGACTGCAGGCTCAGATATCTGATATAGTAAGGATAAGCGTAAACATTTGGGGCAAAGGTCACAGTACCATAGCTCTTCAAGAACTGATACGAGCTATCCTTCAGGACGATCCTATAAAAATGAATCGTCTTGCGGATATATTCAGGATAAATATTTCAGAAATACATGAAATGTGGATACTTTCCGGAACCGGTAAGAATATAAATAATATTTTTACAGAAAAAAAAGATATACTGTGCGACTATCTTAAGATCTGCTCCGATATAGTGTTTGCTGATGTTTATGATGGGGATCTGCTGATATTCGCAAGCACACCTTACTCAGAAAAAGATGCTGAGATCCAAGTAGATGCCATCCTTAATGAACTGTCGGATCTTGATCCCACTATCACCCTTTCAAAATTCAGTAATCTTCAAAATACCACAGAAGTAAGAACATCATATCTATACAACAAAGATCATTTATCTGACGCAAAAAAAATATTCCCGCATCACAGATGGTTCAGCAGCGGAGATATACAGTTTACGAAAGAATGCCATACTATCATAGACAGCGGAGAAAGTGCAATTGCCAAATACACTGCTCTTCTTGACGGACTCAGTATAAGCAGTGATGAGTGGGATGCCAAAGAAACCATGGGAGTATATATGCTTGATACTAATTTCAGTATCACTCAGGCTGCGGAAATCCTGCATGTTCACAAAAACACGGTAAAATACAGACTTAAGGTAATAGATAATCGTCTTGGATATAATCATGATAAAATGCCGGACAGTATAAAAATGTATTATGCTATAGCATTGTACAGATTACTAAAATAATGCGGACAAAATTTAAGCCTGCCGGGACTGCTCCTGACAGGCTTTACTGTTTGGTACTTCCTATTATACTAAAGCATATGCTCTCTTAATTCTTCAGGTAATTTTGCACTGAGATAAGCCGGTGCCACATCGAAGGCTGTTCTGCATCCGGTCTGACCTTCTGCAGCCATTCTATAGCATGCTCTTGCAAATGCCACCATTGCGCTTCCTGTAAATTCAGGATTTGAATCCAGTTTGAGACTGTATTCTATGATATGGTCATGTTCATTGTCAAATCCGGTCTTGCCTGATCTGAGAACGAATCCTCCGTGAGGCATAGCGCTGTGATTTGCCTTGAATTCTTCTTCGTCTATGAAATTAACGATAGTGTCATAATCCGCAAAATAATTAGGCATTGTCTTGATCTCATTTTCTATCGCAGCAGCATCTGCTCCCTCTTCCAGTACAACAAAACACTCTCTTATATGCTTTTCTCTTGTTGAGAGTTCTGGGTTGCTGCCGGAACGAACCGCATCAAGTGCAGCTTCTATAGGAATAGTGTACTGTTTAGCATCTTTAACACCTTTAACTCTTCTTATCGCATCAGAATGTCCCTGACTAATTCCTTTGCCCCAGAAAGTGTAATCCTTGCCGTTTGGAAGGATGGCATCTGAATACAGTCTGAGAAGCGAAAACATTCCCGGATCCCATCCAAGAGAAATGATCCCCAGCTTACCGCTTTCTTTTGCAGCTTTATCTACGTTTGCAAAATGCTCAGGTATCCTTGCATGGGTGTCAAAACTGTCAATAACATTGAACATCTTTACATATTCAGGTGTCTGTACAGGAAGATCTGTTGCGCTGCCTCCGCAAAGGATCATTACATCTACTTTATCTTTCCAGTCAGCTATATCATCTACGTGTACAACAGGCACATCGGTTTTTGTAACAACAGAAGCAGGATCTCTTCTAGTAAACACTGCTGCCAGTTCCATATCTGCATTCTGTTTTATTGCACTTTCTATACCTCTTCCAATATTACCATAACCTAAAATTCCAACTTTTATCGTCATTCTAATACCTCCTCTGTTATTCCAATTTCTTCCCACCAATTATTATTTTCTAAGTATAGCACAAGTATTCCATATTTGAACAAATTTTCCAAAAAAATTTCTGTATATATAAACAGCCGCTTCTTTCGAAGCAGCTGCGTATAATTGATATAAAACTGCGGAGCGGAGGAATCAAACCCGCGAATATCTTTCCGCCTTATTTAATGCTGTGATCAGCGGACATATCAGTATGCCGCATAAGAAATTGCTTACACCATGGATCATATCAAATGGCAGCCCTGCTATTATCCAGGCGATCATCCCTTCAAAGTTCAGTCCGAAAAGAATAGCCTGAGCCGGTGCATATAAAATCCCAAATAAGAATCCATGTGCAGCTGAAATCACCATATATACCAAAGGTGTTATCTTTGGAGACAGGTTTTTAGGTAAAAGCATGACAGCTCCCCACAGAAGTGTCCATATATATAAATACGCCACCCACCAGGGTGCAAATCCTGAAAGCAGGCCTGTCAAAAAGACAAAAACATATATTGGATACAATGCCTTTTTTCTGTATACGACTGTCAAGGCTATTATGATCGCTCCAAGAAGATGGATATTAGGCAATACTTCCAGAACAAGCTTGGATGCGTACATTACCGCCCCCAGCATACCGAATATCACAGTTTCTCTTGCTGTGAGTCTCAACGCACTATTCTACCTTAAATGAATATGTAACGCCTTCTTCGATGGTGAGGGTGTCAACTCCTCCGGTCGCATACTCTCCATCAACATAGAAAGCCCAGTACTTGCCGTCAGTATCGTAGTCAACTGTGATACCGTTAACTGTCTTTACATAAAGTCCGTAAGGTCCCGGTTCTCCTTCTATAAGCCCAAGCTCAGAAAGAGCTTCACCTACGATATCCTCGTCAGTGTTTATAACGAAGCAGGATTCTGTACCTTCCGGGTCTGTCACAGTAAAATCAAACTGTGTTTCACCTTCACCCAGTACAACAGGTTCAGCTGCGGTCACATCTTTTGTTTCATTTCCATTGTCACCGCCGGTTTCATTGCTGCTGTCGCTGCAGCCTATAGTAAACAGTGCCATTGCCGCAATAAGCACGATACAAAGGATAAACGACAACGATTTTTTAGTTCTTGTCTTCTTCATACTCGTATTCTCCTTAAATATTTATTGCTTCCGGATAAGCATAAGCTTTTGCCGGCACTCGCGGCGATCCTTCAGAAGCTGCTGCTCAAAAAATATTCCGACTCAGCACATTATCTC
>JAFXHN010000053.1 GCA_017536365.1 Bacillota bacterium
AGTTCATAGTTATACCAGTCCGATGCAGCAGTATCAAGGATATCCTGTATGGTTTCTTTGTCAGTGATATTAACTGTTGGATATTCGATCTGACCGTTGTCTTCTCTGACTTCCACTTTAACAACAGATATGCGGTCAACATCGTTTGCAGAAACCACCAGATCATTGTAAACTCCCCACTCTTTTAACAGAGCTAAGGTTTTGTCATAATGTCTGTTGACACTGTACTCATAATATTCCTGATCCTCGCTGTAATAATAGCCGTAATATTCGTAATACTCTTTATTGAGTTCTTCACTTATTACATCTTTATTATTGACAGCGAATTCTACTGAAAACAGCGCTCTGTTTTCAGATCCGGTAATATTCATTTCCTCAAACGTTAGGTCTTTCAGATCTTCCTGCAGTGCGGTAAAGAGCTGTTCCATTTTCTCTTTATCGCTCAGCTGAACAATCTTTTTGCCGCAAACGTTTCCTTCGTAGTTCGGAAGAAGATTGATTCCTGAAAGGTCCATATCTTCGAGTTCCCATTCCATAACAGGATATATCATTTCTTTATATGGTTCGCTTTCCACAAGACTTCTCAGGTCTTCATTGCTGTAGAGCCAGTTTTCCGGCACAGAATCATAGTTTCTTTTTATTTCTTTGCCGTTTCCCATCACGTAGACTATATCTATCCATGTATAACTGATGTCCTCAGGGGCTCCGTCAGCAATATAGTACGGATCATCTCTGTCGAAGAAAGCATCTTTTTCGTTTATAAGGGCGCTATGAAGGTTTATTACTTTCTGTATAGCTTCAGGATCTTTTATTAACCCTTCATCTCCTTCAGCATCAATAGTGTAATGTTTATAATACTCTGCAGATATTCCTTCTATATATACACCTTTTACTTCATCCAGATCAGGTGTGGATGTTTCGTATCCGAATATATCAAAAGCAAATATCCCAAAGAATATAACAGCTGCCGCCAGATACAATCCAAAGCCTTTTACAAAGCCCTTGATCTTTATCCTTTTCTGAATGAGCATATCTGATGCCACATAAGCAACCAATGCGCCGATGAACGCACCTACGTAAAGGATATTATTGCCTGCCCCATCGTAAAAGGCTTCGAGGAAGAAACCAAAACAGCACATTCCTATAAATGCAACGATGTATTTTACTAAAGGCTTAGTACTGTTAAATACTAATGTATCCCTGGCTTTCTCCATATGACGTCTGTTATACAGGCAGTAAGATATCACGTAGAGTACAACAGCAATACATACCTGACAGATGATAGCTGTCACGCTTTCTTCTATCATAGCTATAGGTGCGGAAGTATAACTGCACATCGTATATACCCAGTCAGGTTCCACGTAACCGTAGAGCATCCTCTGTGCCACAAGGCTCACGAGTTCCATAAGAGCCGGAACAATGAACAGAAGCACTATAGACAGCATTGCCTGTACCAGTGTAGATCCTGTGATCACTGCCGCAAATACCGAAACAGTGAAAACTACGGCATTGAACAGACATATGATCCCCATCCATTCAAGGACTTTTCCCGGAGTAAAAATATCGTATGTAATAAAGCCCACCTGAGGATCAAAGTCCGTATAAAGGACCGGTTCACTGAAAATGCTGGCCAGTGTAAGGATCACTCCTGTTATGATCACTGGCGCTACACATAATATCAAGCCCGAAATATAGCTGGAATGAAATATCTGTTTTCTTGTATAAGGAAGTGAATGAACTATCGCTGCCGAACTCTGCTGCTGCATATATGAATATATCAGCATAGCCGCCACCATAGGCACCATGAAAGTCATTATCACCACAGGTGCATAAGATACCCTAAGTATGCTGGACACATTTCCGTTATGAACACCGCCCATGAGCAAAGGCACACAGCATGCGCAGAAATATCCCACGAGAGCAAATGCGCTTCCTATCCAGAACCTCTTCAGGTTCTCAACTATGAAAGGCATGGAAATACTAGAAAAGGATCTCTTTGAGTTCATCGTTCTCACCTCCTGTTTCATAGACAAATATTTCTTCAAGTGTCAGCGGAAGCAGGTCAAAGACGATAGGTCTGCTTTTTTTGAAATTATTCTCGATCTTTTCTCTTTCTCCCCTGATAATGAACAGTTCCACACTGCCTCTTTTTTCTCTGTACAGCACTTCCAGTCCGTCCAAAGGCGCTTCCTCTCCCTCAGGGAACACCACCTGGATCTTATGCACGTCAGATTTCAAATCATCTAAATCTCTTTCTATCAACATTTTCCCCTTGTTGATTATCCCAATTGAGTCGCACAGGTCTTCCATCTCTTTAAGATTATGTGAAGATACCAGTACTGTCATTTCCCTTTCCGCTACATCCTCTACGATATACTTTATAACAAGTCTTCTGATGAGCGGATCCAGACCGTCGATAGGTTCGTCCAGTATCAATACCTCCGGCATGGATGACATCGCAAGTATGAATGCTGCCTGTTTCTGCATCCCCTTTGAGAACTTAGACAGCTTTACCTTTTCATTCAATCCAAACTGATGCACCATCTGTGCATATCTTTCATCGTTCCAGTTTGGATACAGTTTTTTGTAATACAAAGCGGATCCCTTCAGGCTGTACATCCCGAAGAAATACAGATCGTCAGATATGTATGCAGTCTTTTCTTTTACCGATACATTGTCATAGATAGCTTCTCCGGAAACAAGGACTTCTCCTTCGTCCTGTTTGTAAACGCCTATAAGATGCTTTATAATGGTAGTCTTTCCCGATCCGTTAACTCCCACAAGACCGTAAATCGAGCCTTTTTTAACGTGCAGGCTTAATCCGTTCAATGCCGGGAATCCGTCAAAAGACTTTGTGACATTATTCACACGTATCATCTCTCAGTTTCCCCCTCTCTCATCAAAGCAGTATCCTTCAAGATCTCCATTATTTCTTCCTTAGGACATTCCAGATACATAAGCTCATTCAATGCAGTCTTTAAAGTATCCTTTAGTTCGTTTATCCTTGCGGAATTGTCCTGTTTATCTGAAGGCGCAGCCACGAAATTCCCTAACCCTGATACAGAATAAAAATATCCCCTGCTTTCCAATTCTCTGTAGGCTTTCTGTATGGTGTTCGGATTTATAGTCAGCTCTTTTGCCAGTTCTCTGACAGAGGGGACCTTTTCATCAGGCTTTAATATGCCGGAAATTATCATTTCCTTAAAATTGTCCACCACCTGCTCATATATAGCTTTACGACTTTTCAAATCTATTCTGAACATTAGCAGAAACCTCCTTTCCCCCTTGATAACTGTACTATAACACGTAGTACGGTTTGGGTCAATATGTTATTTATAGATGTGTAATTATTTTTCTGTTTGTGATATAATGCATCAAAAGGAGGCAGCAATGGATAAGGAACAATACAGAACTGACGAATATGACAAATGGGCTGAGTTCAGGACCGCAAACCAGCCTGATCAAAATAAGAAAAAAAAGAAAAGAAAAAAAGGGATCATAATATGCCTTGTTATCATAGCAGCATTTGCCGCAGGGCTTGGGATCTTCGCCGCAGCAGGAAGCGATCCTTCTGAGCCCGGATATAATTTAAACACAGAGCATTTTGCACAGATAAACATTACCGGCACTATCGATAACTCAGGATCATCCGCAATTTACGAAACTTCTTCATATGATCAAGAATGGCTTTTAGGAATGATCGAAAGCACCGCCAAAGAACCTATGAACAGAGGAATTATTCTGTATCTCGATACCCCGGGAGGCAGTGTTTATGCAACAGATGAAGTTTACCTTGCTCTTCTGGATTATAAAGAAAAAACAGGTAATCCGATATACGCTGTCATGGGACCGACCTGCGCTTCAGGAGGATACTATATATCCTGCGCTGCTGACAAGATCTATGCAAACAGAAACACCATGACAGGTTCTATCGGCGTAACTCTCGGTACTTATGTGGATATTTCAGGACTTCTTGAGAAATTCGACATAGAGACTACCACCATTACAGCCGGCGACAACAAAGCCATGGGAAGCTATTTTGATCCTATGACAGAAGAACAGATCGCAATATATCAGTCCATCGTTGACGAAAGCTACGCACAGTTCACAGGAATTGTCGCACAGGGCAGAGGGCTTGATATAGAAACTGTTAAAAAACTTGCCGACGGCAGACTTTACACTTCCGATCAGGCTAAAGATGCAGGACTTATCGATGAAGTTATGAATTACGACGATTCACTTCTTGCTATTCAGAAAGAAACAGGGCTTGAAGGCTGTCCGGTCTACATCTATGAATATGCTCCGGACACTTCCATATATCATTTCTTATTCAGCATGGCCGACGCTATGACTAAAAACGAAAGCAATGACAGCGATCTTGCGGCAGCTTTGAAAATGGCCGAAGGGAATTCATTGAAACCGTATTATTTGGCGCAGTAACATTGTTTTACAAAAAATAGAGAGGGCTCCTTCAGCGAAGGAGTCCTTTTCATTTCAATTCAAGTCAATTTAAGAGCGCTTTTAACATATTCGTGCTGTTTGAGTCGTTTATGTTAAGACATTTAACACTATTTTGTGTTTTGCGCTGTTTGTGTTAAGATTTTTAACACTTTTTTGTGTTTTTCATAGTTTGTGTTAAAATTCTTAACATTATTTTGCATTTTTCATACTTTGTGTTAAAATCCTTAACATTATTTTGCATTTTTCATACTTTGTGTTAACCCCTTAACATTATTTTGCATTTTTCATACTTTGTGTTAAAACTCTTATCTCAGACTGCTCTTTTTTCGCACTTTGGGTTAGAATTATTAACCCAGGCCACTCTTTTTTCGCACTTTGGGTTAAGGCCTGTATGTTTTATAATATAATTCTTTTCATCGAAATGATTTTAATTCTAATAATTACGCCATACGCTGCAAGTGCCGCCAAAAGAGAAATAGCCTCACATTTTATGCAGCACAGCATAAGCATACCTAAAACGATACAAGAGATTCTATCATACATTTTTAGAATAGACATCATATTCTCTAATTCCGAGAAATTGGTTTCTCTGTTTTTCTTTAAAGCTTTATTAAAACTCAAATATATCGATAAGGAGATGACAGCCGCAACAAAAACGACCGCCGACATTATATATGCCGTTTGAACCGATATGCTCTGAGGTTGAGAATAATGAACGAAGAACCCAAAACCCTGATGCTTTATATTTTCGTTAAAGAAAAACAGACAAAACATCGCGCCCATCAAAAACAGTTCTTCTATGATCGTAGATACTTTTACCATAACGCACCTCTTTCAAATCATCAGCATATTTCACCCTATTATTGATTAAATTATATAATAAACAGACTGTAGGGTCAATATAGTATCAAAGTTATGCAGTATAACTCCATTTTGCTCTATTTTCTTTTGATTTCCTTTTGTAATTTGAAGTTGTTATCGTGTTATTGTCAAGCAATAAAAAGATGGTCTTTCAGGATACCTTTTATCAGGAGTATTCCAAATCACAGCACTATTTATCTCTTTAATATGCTCCGCGGTCAGCTCGCTAATGGAGATCGTTTTTCTATGAATGAAAGGTCTATCCTCAAATTCATAATAATCCATCAGCCATACATGCCAAAATTCAATAACATCCGTTTTTTGCAAGGCAGTTTTTATGTATTCAATGATTTGTTTTGCTCTGCCATCAGTATAGTCCCATTCAAGATAAACACCATATTTCTTGTCAGTATAGTCCTGTACACTCGAAAAGGAAATCAGAAAAAAGTTATCATCTGCACCACCGTCGTATATCGTACCGTTATCAATATTTATATCAAGTGGATAATCCTGCGATGGTGCAAACTCTGTCAAAGAAAAATCGGAAGCAATAAAAGTGCATATACTCACCTGATCACGCTCCTTTTTCAAACCGTAATTTACTCTTCCGTAACAAAAACCATATCGCCCTCATGGTATATCTCAATAACACATTCATAATGGCGGCGTTTAGATAAAAGATAGCCGCTGTATTTAGTTGTGTTATAGCCATAGGTTTCGTCCATAACAGAAAAACCAAAAGGAGTGATCTTCGAAATAAAGTCTTTTAGAAACATTTTCTCGCCTGTAAATGTACCGACATTCCCTGTGACACCGAGTAGATAAGCATAACTAAATTCCCATTGCACATTATGAAATTCTACATATCCATCTGGTTGTCCATAGGGGGCACCTGTTTCAACCATACCGGATTGTGTTCTCATGACGATATCATTGCCCGCAACCTCAAATGCAATCACATTCATATCATGCAAAGAATATGGCTGGGCGATGTTATTACGGATGGTTCTTTTCATTTTTCCCTCCTGTTTATTCTATAATTTTTTGAGCTCCTCTTGGAATTTCTCCCACGGGAATCCTACTATATTGCTGTAGGAACCTCTGTACTCTTTTACATACTTGCCGAAGCCGCCCTGGATAGCGTAGGCGCCGGCTTTGTCCATTGGCTCGCCGGATGCAATATATTCGTATATATCTTCGTCAGTGTATTCCATAAATTCAACATCGGTCTTGTCATAAAATACTCTGCCGTTCTGCTTGCCTGCGACAAGAAGCGCCACTCCTGTTGCCACATAATGAACATTTCCGTTGAGTTTGCTTAGCATATCAAAGGCATCCTGCTCATTTTCAGGCTTTCCAAGTATTCTGTCTTCAAATGCCACCACAGTATCTGCAGCCACTATAAGAGTTTCTTTTTCGATACCCTTTTCCAAAAGCTTTTCTTCTATGTGAAGAGCTTTTTTTAATGCAAGGAACATCACCGCATCAGTAGCTTTTATATCCTTCGGCAAATTTTCTTCTACATCTGCCGGCATTACTGTTACCTCATATCCGTTATTTTTGAACATCTCTATCCTTCTCGGGGAAGCAGATGCAAGAACTATATCGTATTTCATTTTTTCACTTCCATATCTATTGTCTTTAAGAGATGTATGCTCCCGCATAAAAACCACCTCTTAGAGAAAACTATACATTAAATATATGAAAGGTCAAAGGTTTTTTATTATGGAGATACTTGAGATCGCGCTGAGAGCTTTTCTTTCCGCTCTCGTTCTTTTTGTGCTTACAAAAGCTATGGGTAAAAAACAGATATCCCAGCTAAACTTTTTTGATTACGTTTTGGGGATAACCATAGGTTCCATAGCTGCGGAAATGGCTATAGAGGAAGACCTCCCCTTTTCCTATCCTATCGTAGCTATGGCGATCTATGCTCTTTGCGAGATACTCATATCCTTTATTTCAGAAAAGTCCCTTAAAGCAAGGCATATATTTACAGGAAAACCTTTGATAATCATCAGCAAAGGAAAGATCATTGAGAAAAGCTTAAAAAAATCCCGGCTGGATCTGAACGAATTTCTGGCACAGGTAAGAACTCTCGGATACTTCGACCTGTCAAATGTTTATTACGCAATACTGGAAACTAACGGCTCCCTGAGCATAATCCCAAGAAGTTCTACAAGACCTGTTTCTGTCTCCGATATGAAGCTGACAGTTAAGCAGGATGAACTGTGCGCAAATCTAATACTGGATGGAAAAATAATGAAGGATAATCTGAAAGACTATGGTAAAAACGAGCAATGGCTGATGAAAAAGCTGGAGGAGAAAAACATTTCTGATATATCCTCTGTACTTCTCGCAATTGCCGATACCGAAGGAACGCTGACTGTATATGAAAAAAATATCCCCGGTCCGCAGACCGGGGTAATAGAATAAGTTATCTTATCTGGCCGTTTCCATAGACCACATATTTGTACGATGTAAGTTCCTCAAGGCCCATAGGTCCTCTTGCGTGGAGCTTCTGAGTGGAGATACCCATTTCGCATCCAAGACCGAATTCTCCGCCGTCAGTGAATCTTGTGGATGCGTTGATATAGACTGCTGCACTGTCCACCATCTTGACAAAGAGCTGAGCATTATCGCTGTTTTCTGTTACGATGGCTTCGCTGTGACCGGTGGAATAAGCGGAAATGTGTTCTACCGCTTCTTTTACTGATCCTACGATTTTTACTGCCATTATATAATCCAGGAATTCTGTTGAAAACTCATCATCTCTGAACTGTACAGGCTGCTGACCCTTTGCTTTTCTGTCATCTACCAGCTTCTGCTGCATCATAGCAAGGAATACGTCTGCCACCTTTTCGTGGACAAGACAAACTTCTGCAGCGTTGCATACGGAAGGTCTGCTTGTCTTTGCATTTTCAACGATATTTATCGCTTTTTCAAGATCTGCAAACTCATCTACGTAAATATGACAGATACCTGTTCCTGTCTGGATACATGGCACCTTAGCATTGTCTACGCAAGACTGGATAAGACCTTTACCTCCTCTTGGGATAAGAAGATCTATGTATCCTACTCCGTTCATGAGTTCGTTTGCGCTGGCGCGGGTAGTGTCCTGTATGAGCTGTACCAGGTCCTCAGAAAGCCCTGCCTGACACAACCCTCTCTGCAATGCACCTACGATAGCATTTGCAGAGTGAAAAGCTTCCTTGCCCCCTCTAAGTATGCAGGCATTGCCGCTTTTCAGCGCCAGCGCCGCAGCATCAGAAGTAACATTCGGTCTGCTTTCATAAATTATTGCTATTACTCCCAAAGGAACCGAAGTTTTTTTAACTACTAATCCGTTTGGAAGTTCATGGCTTCTTAAAACTTTACCTACAGGATCAGGAAGTGCAGCCACTTCTCTGATACCCTTAGCCATATCAGCTATCCTCTGTGATGTAAGGGTAAGCCTGTCGATCATGACAGGAGAAATGATCCCTTGTGAATTTGCCACATCGATCTTGTTTGCTTCCAGGATCTCCGCTTCAGCCTGAAGCAGCATATTCGCCATAGCATTGAGAGCCTCATTCTTTTTTTCTTCGCTGACTACTGCCATTTCAGGAGCCGCAGCTTTTGCTCTCTTCATTATATCTAAAGTCGTATTCATATTACATCTCCAATTCCTTAGTTATTCTTCTTCTTCGCCAGGAATCTTGTACCCACCTGTTTTCCCTCAAGTATATCATAAAGAATAGAAGGATCGTTTCCGTTGGCAATTATTGTTTCACAGCCCTGAGACACTGCTATTTCTGCAGCCCTGAGCTTTGTTACCATGCCGCCGGTTCCAAGTTTTGAAACAGAACCTTCAGCTGCATCATAATGCTCCTGAGTTATTTCTTCCACTACGTTAAGGAGCTTTGCATCCGGATCTCTGTTTGGATTCTTGTCATAAAGACCCTCTACGTCGGAAAGGATGATCAAAAGCTCCGCACCGATAGCCTTAGCCACAACTGCGCCTAAAGTGTCGTTATCTCCTATGACGATCTCATCTGTTGCTACTGTATCATTTTCATTAATGATAGGAAGTGCGCCAAGCTGCATCAGTCTTACCATTGTGTTTATAAAATTATCTCTTCTGGTTTCTTCTTCAATATCGCTGGCTGTAACCAGTACCTGACCAACGGTGTGATTATATTGACCAAACATCTTATCATATGTGTACATCAGCTCACACTGTCCTACTGCTGCTGCAGCCTGTGTTGTGGGTAAATCAGAGGGCCTTTCTTTCAGTGACAATTTTCCTTGTCCGACTCCGATAGCTCCGGATGAAACCAAAGCCAGCTCAACGCCGGAATTTTTGATATCGCTCAACACCTTACATAGATTCTCAACGTGTCTGATGTTAAGCAATCCTGTGGAATGTGCCAATGTGGATGTGCCTACTTTTACTACTACTCTCATTTTTTGCCTCCTGATTTTACAATGTTTGCTTTTGTCTTATGCAGAATCTGACTTTACCCATATCAGAAATATTTCTGCACAGGATATGATTTTATCACATATGTCAATAAAATCAACTGTATATCTATAAATCGTACGTAAATATTTCACATGCAAAAAATATAAAAGATCACCGGGACTCATGTTCCCGGCGATCTGCAGTCTGCCGTTTATACAGTTTATTCATCTTCTGCCAAGGCTTCTGATTTCTTTTTCTTAAAAATCTTGCTTCTGAACAGAATAATGTTCATTATAACGAATAGTACAGCTACCAATATAAGTACAAATATAGGTTTGTCCGGCGCGAGCGCCGCTAACAGCATTATAGGGAATCCAAATACTATAGCAGGCAGAGTCTGGTAAACCATATTTTCTGCAGCAGGCGTTTTGAATTCTCCGTCTATTTCTCTAAGTAGCACTACCCCGGTACTTGCTGTGCCTGTAAGCATGCCGAACATAGTCAGAAACTGTTCTTCCACATAATCCTTGAATAGAGTCTTCGCAACAAAGTAATTATAAAGATATGTTGCAGCCAATCCCACTGTTCCCATAATAAGCAGTACGCCCCAGTATTTTTGAAGTATTCCAAGTCTGATAGCCGCAACGCCTGCCACGATCATAATATCAAAGCAGAAATTGCTTATACGTGTCAGCAGGAAATTGTTTATATATTCTCTCTTTGAAAGAGATGATTTGTGAAGTAAATTGAGGGCTCCTTTTACTATAAGCGCTGCGATAACTCCCAGCAGGAAATTGAAGCCAAAGATAACTGATTTTAATCCCGGAAGCAGTCCGCCCAAAACATACATCATCAAATATGCAATAAAGTATGCCGCTACTACCAGCGCGATCTGCACCGTCATCTTGTCCACGCTGCCTTCCATAGGGATCTCTCTATTTGACTGGATATCCTCTATTATCTCAGCAGTTTCACTTCTGTCAAAGCTGTATTTGCCCTGTCTTTTAAGGCGATGGAGATGGAATACTCCGCCAAGGCTGGCGCTGATAAATCCAAGAGTAGCAACGGTAAGACCAAAGCTCTTCCCTCCGTCAAATCCATGTTCGAATTCATATATACCGCCCCAGTTCATAGCCTGGCCTGTACCCTGACCGTAGCCAAAAGGCAAAAGCAGACCTGCAGCCGAGAAAAAGTCTTTGATAAGCATTGCAGCCACGATGGTGATCCCCAGTCCTAAAATAGCCTGAAGAAGATATGTAGAAACCGTCGTAACACCGGTATCGAATATTTCTATCGATCTTTTTTTAGTAAGTTTATTCTTTGATGTTTTAAGCGCAGAAGCTATAAAACCCAGAGCCAAAGCATGATATGTAATGGTTTCAAGGATCTCCATGCCGTTTCCTCCGAAGAACGGAGTATCAAACATCAAGTCTCCTGTAAACAGCTTGTACACTCCTGATATCAGCAGAAGTATCAGCCCCCCAAGGACAGATGTAGGTATTAAAGAAGCCTGCAATATCCTTATTTTTCTTTTCAACGCATTGGCTGCCAGCAAACTGAGCAGCAGGAGAGCAAACAGATTTACTACGCCCCAGACATTAAATCCCCAAAAATTTTCCATTTCCGCCATCCTCTCTGATATTTTTATATCTATAGAATATATTTACATATTTCAGTGCATTAAATCTCTTGTTCCCTTTAAGCTGATACACCTTGTCTCCGTAATATATATTGATTTTGTTCTTTCCTAAAACAGTTACTATGTACGTTTGGTCAAAATCAAATACCATATCGTCTCCTACGGTTATCCTGTCTCCATACAGGCACAGTTTCACTGAACTGTTCAGTTTCACCTTTTTCTTATTCAGTATTACTTCCGACATGGCTGCTGTATCAGTATATATCGGCTCATCTATATGCTTATCATTGTCAAAGCTGTTGATAAAATCACACTGATGATCGTACCATTCACCCACATTGGTGTACGGGAAGTCGAATCCTACGCCTTTAAGCTCTTTAGAAGGCAGGTACTTTATCTTCCTTCCGCATTTTTTGCATTCTATCGTATCGCCATTGCTCTCAAATTCCGACAATCCGCAATAAGGACAAACGTACATTGCTCTTTCCAGATACTCGGCACTCTTTTTGTGATAATAGTTTTCTTCTATCGTATACTCGTCAACATACAGCTCATTTTTGATCACTTCATAAAGTTCTTCATCCGATAGGCTTTTGTATTCTTCATATTCGATCACTTTTGACACATAGGATCTCATCCTGCCTTTACGGACCACATCGCTCCATCTAGGCTGTATGCCATAACCACCTTCGATTCGTAATATAGCCAAAGGAAGCTTTGATACGCGAACAAGGCCTGCAATAGATGGTTTTATATACTCTGTCCTTCCGCTGTATGTACGGTTTCCTTCCGGTGCAAGAGCAATCGTTCCTCCCTCTCTCGCTACCCTGATGATATTTCGTACTGCCTGTGTATCCGTTGTCTGCTTTTTAATAGGAATAGGTTCCACCAAAAATCGGATCACAGATGAGATCCAGCCCATAGAAAAGAGATCCTCTGTAGCAACATAATATACTGCTCCTTTGAACGTCATCGCTACAAAAAACTGATCCAGCCCTGTCTGATGATTCATTATGATCATGTAAGGCCTGTTGCCCTGCTCTTTAAACGGTATGACCTCAATATTGTATCTTAATTTTGTATATGGAGCCAATACCATATATAAAAGGTTCCTCGTATGTTTATGATGTGGTTTTGTCCAGGTCTTTTTCTTTTTTACCGCCTTCATAAACTCCTCCATATATTGCTAATGCTTTTACAAAACTAAAAATATGCATTTTACTTATACAAAACATTATAATCTTTAATTTCCACTCAAACAATAAAAAAATCTTTTTCCCAACAAAATGCAACATTTTATACTTTATTGGAAAAAAGATTGGCACATATTGTCATTTGTGCTATAATTTTTCAAGTTGCGCTTTTACGCGCAAAATAAATCATAATTGGAGGATTATTATGTCTCACGAACTGAAAAACACAGCTGCTAATCCGGGTCCTCTTGGCCTGCTTGGATTCGGCATGACCACAACACTTCTTAACCTACATAACGCCGGTTTCCTTCCGCTCTCCATCGCTATCGTTGCAATGGGTATCGCTTTAGGCGGTCTGGCTCAGATCCTTGCCGGTATCCGCGAAATGCGTCAGGGAAATACTTTTGGAGGAACAGCTTTTACAGCATACGGCTTATTCTGGTGGTCACTGGTACTTATCTGGGTAAATCCTTTCAAGGATATCGCACCTGCAGATGATCTCTCAATGGGATTCTATCTTCTCCTTTGGGGTGTCTTCACATTCTTTATGTTTATAGGTACTCTCAAACATAACAGAGCTACTCAGGTAGTATTCGGATCTCTTACTATCCTCTTCGTTCTCCTGGCATTAGGGCATTTTACAGAAAGCCACATGATCGAACGTATCGCAGGTATAGAAGGTATCTTCTGCGGACTCTCAGCTATCTACAGTGCAATGGGTCAGATCATAAACGCAGAATACGGAAGAGACGTAATGCCTTTATAATAAAGTACAAAGAGCAGGATGATAAACATCCCGCTCTTTTTTATTCTATTCCCCGTCAAACAGTTCTGTTGAAAAATAACGTTCTCCCGTATCCGGAAGTATAGTTATCACAGTCTTTCCTTTTCCGAGTTTTCTTGCAAGTTTTAGCGCTGCCGCCACATTGGTGCCTGATGAAATACCGCATACCAAGCCTTCTTTTCTAGCCAAGTCTTTTGCCGCAGCCACCGCCTCTTCATCAGTTATAACACACACCTCATCATATACATTCTGATCAAGGATCTCCGGGATGACTCCATCTCCTATCCCCATCTGTATATGAGTTCCTATGTTTCCTCCCGAAAGGACAGCTGCATTCTCAGGTTCCACAGCCCAGACAGTAATATTCGGATACTTTTCTTTAAGAGCTCCACCAACTCCTGTTATGGTGCCTCCCGTACCTATCCCGGAACAGAATCCGTCTATCTGCACATCTACCTGTTCAAGTATCTCTCTGCCGGTTTGATCTCTATGGGCAGCAGGATTTGCAGGATTTGTAAACTGTTGAGGAACGAAAACATTAGATTCTTCCTCCTGCATCTTTAATGCTGTGCGAAGACATTCCTCTATCGCCTCACCAATATTTCCTTTATCATGAACAAGGACTACTTCCGCTCCGTAATGGTGCATAAGCTTTCTCCTCTCTTCACTTACAGAATCCGGCATGATTATCCTGACTTTATATCCCTTTACGGCGCCAATAAGAGCTAATCCTATCCCCTGATTTCCTGAAGTAGGCTCTACTATCACCGTATCCGGTCCTATTTTCCCCTGACGTTCCGCTTCTGCTATCATATTATACGCAACACGGGTCTTTACCGAACCGCCTACATTTACGGCCTCATATTTAACGAGCACATCAGCATCTTCCGGTCCTGTCATTCTGGACAGCCTTATCACCGGAGTTTTTCCCATTGCTTCTAATATATTATTATATATCATGACTTCCTCCACCAAGTATTTCAAAACGATTCATATTAGGATACCACAGGATAAAGCCATTAACAACAAATCATTACATTATATTTACTCATACAACCCGTTGTGAATATTATCTTTACAAATCTAACGCTGTATGATCCTGCCGTTTGAAGACACCACCACATTGTCGCATCTTATCAGCTTTCCGCTTTTAAGCATAGCCATCCTTACGGCATTCTCCAAGCCTGAACAGCAAGGCACTTCCATACGCACAACAGTTATCCTTCTAATATCATTTTCTTTGAATATCTCTGCAAGCTTATCCGAGTAATCTATCATATCCAGCTTTGGGCATCCTATGACGGTGACCTTATCCTTCATAAATTCCTTATGGAAATCTCCGTAAGCGTAGGCTGTACAGTCTGCAGCGATGAGCAAGTCCGCATTTTTAAAGTATTCTGCTTTAGGTGAAACCAGTTTTATCTGTACCGGCCACTGCATGAGTTCGCTGTTTCCAAATCTTACAGGCTTCTCTGCCTGTACCGCCGGCTCATGCTTCATAAACAGTCCCGCCAATCCCGGGCATCCCGCCGATTCAAACTGTTCTGATTCCTGTTTCGCCTTGATCACTGCTTCTTCATCATAAGGCAGCGCTTCTCTTTCTTCAAATGAGATAGCATCAGCGTGACATGCAGGAAGACAATCTCCCAACCCGTCGCAATAATCTTCTCTTAAAAGCTTAGCCTTTCCGTCGATTATACCTATAGCTCCTTCATGGCAGGCCTTTGCACATAGTCCGCAGCCGTCGCATTTTTCTTCATTTATTTTTATTATCTTTCTTATCATTACATTTCCTCCTGTTTCATCACATCTATTCTAAATATATTTATCACATCGCTGTCAGGACAGCAGAAACGTATTTCACCGTTCTTTGCCTTAGGAGGTTCCCCGCCGTATCTGATTATATCTATATACGGAAAGGCAACATGCATCGCCATTGGGCACAGTTTACCTCTTTCTGTGTCATAATCAAAAGTATCACCTGTCTTATGACCTCTATGACACCCCATAGTTCCTTTTTGTTCCACCAGCGTTATACGGATCTTAGGTTTCATAATTTGCCTCCTTTCGATTTATAAGCTCATTATATCATATACAGACCACAAATATGTTGTCTATGCAACATTCCTTATATATTACAAAAGACCGCCTCACAGCGGTCTTTAGTCCACACTATAAAAGTTTCTCATTAAGGGCGCTTTATGCTTAAATTCAACACCAGTGCCGCTAATGCAAGGATCAAAAGAAGTACAAAAGGTGCCGAATATGATCCCGAAGAAACCAGAAGTCCGCTGCAGGCAGTAGCAATAAATGATGCTGCCATTAAAGCGAAGTTTATTATACTGTAATTTGTCGCAAAATACTTTCTCCCATAAAATGATGACGCGAATGCAGATGAAACAGTAGGCGCCGAACCGTAAGACAGCCCGGTCAGACACAAGCCAACAATACAAAGAGGCAGTGAATGGATATTCACTGCAGCAAGAATCAGTCCCGCTGCAAATATAGCTATTATATTTGCCCCTACCATAGTTATCTTTCTGCCGTATGCATCATAAACCGCTCCGGTGATGACTCTTCCAAGGCCATTGCACACCGAAAGCACACCAACTAAAGTAGTTGCTAAAAATGCAGTCGCGTCGACTGATATTGCAAGATCTCTGGCAAAACTTATTACAGAATTACCTACTGCAACCAAAAATGTAATACAAATAAAAGCGCGCCAGAAAGTAGGTCTTCTTAACATCTGACTTGGAGAATAATCTCTGACCTCAAAGTTTTCCGAATTAGAAGAGAGCTTCTTTTTAGATTCAGGGAAAACCATATCCTGTCCCGGACGTTTTATTATAAACGACGACACCACAAGTACCGCTGCAATACCTATCCCGAATACTACATACGTTTTATTCCATCCGAATGCGGCGCTCTGAAACATCTTGTCCAGCACTGTACCGAACAAAAGGGTGCTTATCCCAAATCCCATCAAAAGGCATCCGGAAGAGAAAGCCTGCTTATCGGGGAACCATGAGTTTACCGTTGAAATTATTACATTATAAGCGATACCTATACCAAGTCCAGCCATCACACCGTATGTAAGATACAGGATCACCACGTTTCCTGTGGATAACGAAGTGAGTATGAATCCCGCTCCCGACAACAGACCTGCAATGATTATAGATAGTCTTACTCCCAGTTTACCGGACATATGACTTCCAAAAAATCCGCCTAAACAAAAGAAGCACATAGTAAGAGTGAAATTCAACGCAAGCTGAGAAGCTTCCCATCCGAATTCCTCAGCCAAAGGAGCTTTGAGGATCGACCAGGCATAAATTATACCGGCAAATAACATGGTTGCTGTCCCTGCCGCCAAATACAGCCATCTTACAGAAAGTGTTTTTGAACTGTTTTCCATTATATTACTATCTCCCATATATTTTTGTGCATGATACTACTTGCATTATACACCATCATTCCACTCGTTTACATTTTTAATTATCCAGTTCGCCAGTTCCGGTATACCTTCTCCGGTCTTTGCCGAAATAAACAGCACTTCAATACCGGGATTTCTCATTTTCGCATACTCTACTGCCTTCTCTTTGTCAAAATCGAAATACTCCATCACATCTGTTTTATTTATCACCAGCAAATGGCAAGTCTCATACATCAATGGATACTTTAACGGTTTGTCATGACCTTCTGGGACCGAAAGTATGGTCATATTCTTTGATGCCCCCGTGTCGAACTCTGCCGGGCAAACAAGATTTCCCACATTCTCCAAAACAACGAGATCCAGTTCCTGTGTTTCCAATCCTTCCAGTCCTTGTCTGGTCATGCTTGCATCCAGATGACACATCCCACCAGTATGTATCTGTATAGCTTCCACTCCTGCATCAAGCATTGCCTCTGCATCCAAAGCAGAATCTATATCTGCCTCCATTACTCCAAAACGAAGTTTTCCTTTTAATTCTTTTGCTAAAGCTAATAATGTGCTTGTCTTTCCGGAACCCGGAGATGACATCATATTCAATAAAAATGTTTTTTCTTTCTTCAGCTGTTCCCTTAACTCTGCAGCATCTTTATCATTTTCAGCGAAAACGCTTTCTTTTACTTCAATTATCTTTACCTGTTCCATCTTCTCTATCCTCTTCTTCTTTCCATATCTTAAGGTCAAGATTATAATCCACTTCAAAATACTCATGGAGATCATTTCTCATAGGCATAGTCTGCTTTATCTTTATTACATCAAAATCACATCTTGCTTTGCATATGCCGCAGCCTACGCATATCTCCTGATCTATTATCACTTTCCCGTCTTCTCCGAAAGAAACCGCTTCTACAGGACATCCGTTAGGTCCTGAGACACATTTCCCGCACCCTACGCATTTAGTTCTGTCAGGTACAGCAGTCCATCCTGCCGGATGAAAACGATGACGTTCAGAGCTTGTTGCATTTCTCGCCAGCCTGATAGCTATGCAGCAGCAAGGACAGCAGAAGCATATCTCCAGAAATTTGTCCATCTGATCATTTCTGATCCCCCAAAGAAACTGCTCTATCTCTACCCATACAGCCTGTCCCATAAGCCCCAGTTCAGCAGCTTTATCAACTCTCGCACAGGCTTCTTCATAACTCAAAGGACGTCCCAGTCCGTGTTTAACTATAGTCTTTCCCGCTTCTCCCAAAAACAGGCATCCGAAATCATGGGGGTAGTCCTGACAGTCATTGGCCTGACGGCACAAACACTCATCCATTCCTCCTATAAATTCCACATGCTTTAGAGATTCTTTCAAAAGATCCAGCGGAACAGTTACCTTGTCGCTGTTAGGAGAAACATCTACATTAAGCGGCATAACTACTGTAGATGTGTGAGTCTCCATATCAGGGTAAAGTCTTATCCCCTTCTTATATATCTTACCTTTCAGCCCGCCCTGTTTCATCCAGACGGAAAATTTAACAAACATCTTGTACAGTTTTAAAGCCAAAGGCCATCTGTCTCTGCTCATATATATAAAATGCTCTACAAGAAAATTTGTTATCCCCAGTCCATTGGATCTGTTTTTATACGGAGGGAATCCTACTTTTTTTCTTTCCAGCCTTTCCTCGTCCAAATACAGCACATTCCCCTGTTCATCTATATTGCAGTTTTTGATCCCCTGCTTTTCCTGTTCTGTTTCCTTCATAATTATCCTTCCGGTTCAATATCCTATATCTTTTACTGACAATCCTTTTCCTTCCACTACTTCGATCCTCAGCTGCGCCTCTTTTAATGCCGGGAGTTGATCTACCGCAACAGGAAACAGTTTTTCAAAGAAAATAGGCACATATCCGGAAGCTTCTCCCACCTCAAGAGTTATGTGTTTTACTCTTTCTATATTATTTTCCGATGCTACCCGATCCACCACTTTTACCGCATGGCACAATACACCAAGTTCATGCATAAAAAGCACCGCCTTTTCCTTATAAAAAACTTATTAAAAATATTATATTCACCGATTTTACAATTGTCGTGAGACAGTTTGTGTATTTTGTCTCATTATGATATACTGTTTGCAAACATAAGTTATTTAGGAGGGTGACATGATAAACAGAACCGTACACTCTATACTATGCAGTTTTAACAGATTGATTTCTGATGTGGATTTTCACAAAATATCCGTAGATATGATAATAAAAGATGCCGGAGTCAGCCGATCTACATTTTACCGTCATTTCAAAGACAAATACGAAGTGATGAATGCAAACTATAAGAACATCCTGGATCATTATATCGTTCCTGAGAGAAGCAAAAATTACAGAGATCTTTGCTATCACCTGTTTTCATATGCTCAAAATCATTTGAAGATTTTAAAACGCGCTCTTGACTCCACAGGTTTCAATTCTTTCAGTAACTTTATTTACGAATACTCCTATCAAACCGCATTGAAAATAACAAAGCTGAATAGAAACGGAGGCGGCTTCACTCAGGCAGAAGAACTCCAGGTAGATGTTTTCTGCAACGGGATATGCACGGTTTATAAAAACATCGCAAATCAGAAATACCATATGGATCCTTCCGTTGCGGCAGATGCTTTGTATGAAATGATGCCTGAATCTCTTAAGCATTACTGGTGGAAATAATAAAACAAAAAATCTCTTTCTCGTTTAAACAGCAAGAAAGAGATTTCTTTTTTAATCGTTATTATTTTTATGCAAATATTATCAATATTCCTACAAGCATTCCAAATATAGCCGCAAATGCCGGGAGTTTGCTGTGATACATAAGTATAGCCTGAGGCAGGATCTCGCCGAACACTACATAAAGCATTGCTCCGCTGGCAAAACCTAAGCTGAGAGCCAGTCCCACAGCCCCCATATCTCCTATGAGATATCCTATCAACGCGCCAATTACTGTAGGCGCTCCCGAAAGTGCTGTAATGAAAACAGCCTTTGCTTTATTCATGCCTCCGCTTATAAGCGGAACAGATACCGCCATACCTTCAGGTATATTATGAAGTCCTATAAGTATCGCCAGTATCAGTGCAGAACTTCCCACAAAAGTGGTATCGCTTGCATAAGATGCACCGATAGTCATTCCTTCAGGGACATTATGCAGAGCTATTGCGCTTGCCATTACTACGCCAGCCACAAAAAGAGCCACCTTATTATCGTTTTTCGCATAATGCACACCATAATGGTCACTGTGTATAAGTTCGTCTAAATCATCCGCAGTCTTAGGATGATTCTCATCTATATGAGGGACCTCGGGATTGGTGTTTTTATCTATAAGGTAATTCAGCAAATAGATGACAGCCACACCCGAAGCCACTGCACCTATAACTAAAAATACACCTACATTTGTTTCTATGGCTTCCGTTATCAAATCAAAACAAACCACACTGAGCATTACACCTGCAGCAAAGCTGAGCAGCAAACTTACAGTACGATTGGAGTCCTTCTGAAGCAAAGCTCCTATAAAGCCTCCCACGCCGGTGCCGACCACACCTGCGATGGTAGTTGCCAATATCAATGTTCCTATAACTCCCGTAACAGCCACCTCGCTTTCTAATATATTTTAACGACAAAATCATACATTTACCGATTAAGAATAATAGCACAAATATTTCATATATACAATGATTTCTAAGTAAATAATCAAAACAACACTCCCAAGCAAAAAAATCTTTCCATAAATAATGCTGCGTGATACTATAGTTTTTAATTAGAACAATATATAAGGAGTTTATTATGCAGTTTTTAATCACCGCGTACGACGGCACTGATAATGATGCATTGTCAAGACGCATGAGAGTTCGTCCCAGCCATTTAGAAAACATGCGCAAAGTCATGGAAAACAATAAGATTCTATGTGCAGGAGGTATAATCAGCGACGAAGGTAAGCCGGTCGGTTCTTTTCTTATTATGGATTTCCCATCCAGAGAATCTCTTGATAAATACCTGGAGACTGAGCCTTATGTTACAGAAAAAGTTTGGGAAAGCATTAAAATCGAAACCTGCAATCCTGTCATCTTAGATAATGAAATGGGTGAGTAGATCATGAACATAATAATTACGGTCATTCTGACAGAATGACCGTAATTATTTGGTCGGAGTGACAGGATTCGAACCTGCGACCATCAGACCCCCAGTCTGGTACGCTACCAAACTGCGCCACACCCCGAAAACAATAATACTATTACACACACATTATAAGCTTTTTCAAGGCTGTTAAATACAGCCTTTCTTTTCTATTCTGCCAGAAGAGCTTCTGCTTCTTCAGCAGTCAGCATATCGTTCGACACCATAGCGCTTACCACTTCTTCCTGTCTTTCAAGAGCTCTTTCTTTATTGGTGCTCAAGGCATAAGCACTTGGCGCCTGAGGCAGTCCCGCAAGAAGTGTGGATTCGTTAAGATCAAG
>JAFXHN010000054.1 GCA_017536365.1 Bacillota bacterium
ACGTTCAATGGGTCGCCGTTTACGGTATTTACGTATAATAGTGCGCGGAATTTTTCGCCCTCATTTGGCGGGCGGGTTATGCCTTTTACCTTGTCGCCGGTTTTGAGTCTGAATCTTCTGATCTGTGCAGGAGAAACGTATACATCGCTGTCACTGGTCAGAAAATTGTGAAATCTGAGAAATCCGAAGTTGTTTCCTTCCGACATTTCCAAAATACCTTCGACTGTTTCCTTCACTTCATCGGGAACACGGCGTTTTACAGGTTCGTCAGGAATCTGAGATTCAGAAACGACAATTTCCGGAGCGGACGCAAAAACGTCACTTTCGGAAGTGTCTGTATCGTTGTTTGTTAAGTTGAAATCATTGTTTTCCGGGATCTGTTCAGGTTCTGAAGGAATGGATTGTTCAGAGATTTCAGATTCGTTTTGTTTGAAATTTAATAAGGCTTCAAGGATCTCCGCTTTTTTCATCTTGCCGGTGTCTGCTATGCCGAAAGCAGCAGCAATTTCTCTGAGTTCACCGACTTTTTTGGATCTTAATTGTTCTTCGTTCACGGTATCCTCCGAATATTTAGTTTGTAGTTAAATTATGGATGGGTTCTTATCCAATGTCAAGGGAAAAGAATGTAAAAAAAGAGGATCCTTTTGAAGGATCCCCGCGATAGTCAGATTATTCTTCGATCTGTAAAACTCTTCTTTCGTGACGGCCGCCTTCGAATTCTGTTGCAAGCCAAATGTCAACGATCTCGAGAGCAAGGCCTGCGCCTACAACTCTTCCGCCCAGTGAGAGCATGTTTGCGTCGTTATGAGCTCTGCTCATTTTAGCTGAGAAAGTGTCGGATACTACAGCACATCTGATGCCTTTTACTTTGTTTGCAGCCAGAGAAATGCCGATACCTGTTCCGCAGCAGAGGATGCCTTTGTCTGCTTTGCCTGCAGCCACCATTTCTGCAGCAGCTCTTCCGTATTTTGGATAGTCTACGGAGTCTTTGTTGTAAGTTCCGATGTCCTCGATCTCATAGCCTTTTCCTTCTAAGTGTTTTTTGATCTCTTCTTTGAGATCATATCCGCCGTGGTCTGATGCTAATACTAATTTCATGTTTACTCCTCCTTATTTTATCTCGTCTGCGGCTTTGTCCATCCTGTTCATAATGGAGAAGCCTATGCCTTCCGCTTCAAATGATTCGGAAAGGATGATGTCCACTTTCTCTTCGTCGAATCGGCGGAGAATGTGGAATATATTATGAGCAACGGTCATGAGATCTCCTCTGGATCCGGTGCTTAAGATACAGGTGTTTGGCCGGAGGCCGGGGGCCAGCTGTGTTTCGTAAAGGCCTCGGGTCTCGTCTGTGGCTATTATGCCGACTTTTTTGCCTTGAGCCAGTTCGTCTGCGGCCCTTTTGAGGATCTCTGCTGTCATTTCAGCAGGGTCGCTGTCGAAGAGGATCATTGGAGCGTTGGGGGCATAGTGTGTATATTTCATGCCGGGAGCTTTAGGGACCGACTGTTGATCGGTCTTACGGCCGGCGATCTTGACTGTGCCGATAACTGCTTCGATATCTTCTTTGGTGATTATACCGGGGCGCAGTATGACAGGAGGTTCTGTGCTCATGTCGATAACTGTGGATTCGATGCCCACATCGCAGGTCCTTCCAAGCACGATGCCGTTTACTCGTCCTGTCAGGTCGTGAAGGACGTGTTCAGGCTTTGTTGGGCTTGGTTTGCCGGAAAGGTTGGCGCTTGGAGCGGCAACCGGGCAGCCTGCCAGTTTCAGGAGCACGTAAGCCTCGGGATTTTCAGGCATTCGGATGGCGGCTGTCCCAAGCCCTGCGGTGACGCAGTCCGGAACAAGGGCCGTTTTTTCCATTATGATGCTCAGAGGGCCCGGCCAGAACTTATCCATGAGCCGCAGCGCTTTTTCCGGCACCTCTTTCACCAGTTCCTTCAGCTGATCTGTTTCAGCGATATGAACTATGAGAGGATTATCGGAAGGTCTGCCCTTAGCTTCGAATATCTTTTTGACTGCCGCCTCATCAAGAGCGTTGGCTCCAAGACCGTATACTGTCTCTGTAGGAAAGGCTACAGTTCCCCCGTTTTTAAGCATTTCTGCCGCCTCTCCCAGCTTATCCTCGAGAGCATTTCTGTCTTCAATTATATCTCTAACGTCAAATGTCTTTGTTTCCATAAAAGTATTTTAAAAAATCCTTTGAAATGTTGATATCCTAACCATTGTAGCATTTTTGAACATTGCAAACAACTCCTATATATGATAAACTACTATGATGTAAGAAACATAAGATTGGAGAATGGAAAATGTACGATAAGCTTAATTTTATACAAGAAAAATATGAAGATCTTAGCCTTAGGGTATCCGACCCGGAGCTTATTAACAATCAGCCAGAGTGGAGAAAGACAGTAAAAGAAATGTCCGAGATGGAGCCTATCGTCAATAAATATAAAGAGTATAAAAAGGCGAAGGAAGAACTCGAAGGAGCTAAAGAACTTCTTGAAGAAGCAGGTTCAGATGAAGATATGAGAGAAATGGCAAAGATGGAGATTTCAGAGCTTGAAGACGCCATCGTTGAGATGGAAGATGAGCTGAGAGTGCTGCTCCTGCCAAAAGACCCTAACGACGAAAAGAACGTACTTCTTGAAATCAGAGCCGGCACAGGCGGTGAAGAAGCTGCACTGTTTGGCGGAGACCTCCTCAGAATGTATATGAGATATGCTGAAAGAAGAGGCTGGAAAACAGAAATAATGGAATACAATGACACAGGTATCGGCGGTATCAAAGAAGCTGTTATCCTTATCAAAGGTAAAGGAGCTTATTCAAGACTTAAGTACGAAAGCGGTGTACACAGAGTACAGAGAGTTCCTGAAACAGAATCCAGCGGAAGGATCCACACATCTGCTGCTACAGTAGCGGTGCTTCCTGAAGTTGACGATGTTGAAATCGAAGTTAAAGCAGAAGATGTAAGAGTTGACGTATACAGAGCTTCCGGAAACGGCGGCCAGTGCGTAAACACAACAGACTCCGCAGTAAGACTTACACATATCCCAACAGGTCTTGTTGTAACCTGTCAGGACGAAAAATCTCAGCTGAGAAACAAAGAAAAAGCATTCAAGGTACTCAGAGCAAGACTTTATGACCTGGAACAGCAGAAAAAGAATGATGAGCTTGCTGCAGAAAGAAAGAGTCAGGTAGGAAGCGGAGACAGAAGTGAAAGGATCAGAACCTATAACTTCCCGCAGGGCAGGATTTCCGATCACAGAATAGGTCTCACTATCTACAAACTAGATTATTTCTTAGACGGAGATCTTGATGAAGTTGTGGATTCACTCATCACTTACTATCAGGCGGAAAAAATGAAGCAGTTCTAAAGAACTGAAGAGGGGATTATGGATTTAAACAAGATATTTATCAAAAATGCTTGCCCGACAAAGATCGGAGGACAGGCTGTTCTCGAGGGAGTAATGATGAAGAACCAGCGTCAGATCGCGGTCTCAGTCAGAAAATCCACCGGGGATATACATGTTAAAAAATATATGACAAAAGCCGTAGGCAAGTGGGCTAAGGTGCCTTTCCTGAGAGGCGTGTTCGCATTTGTAAATTCTCTCATAATGGGAACAGGAACACTTATGTACTCTGCGGAAGTCCTTGAAGAAGACGAAGGCGTTGTTGAAGAAAAAGGCAGATTCGAAAAGTGGATCGATGCCAAATTCGGAAGCAAGGCTGCATATAACTTCATGATATATTCTTCTGTAGTAATATCGCTGGTGTTCACCATCGGTGTGTTCATCATCCTGCCTACAGTTGTTGTTAACTGGGCGAAGCATGTAACAGAGAACGCTATAATACTCAATCTTATAGAAGGGCTTTTGAGAATAGCCATATTCGTGCTTTATGTTGTCATTATCTCGAAGATGGAAGATATAAAGCGGGTGTTTCAGTATCATGGAGCGGAGCATAAGACCATACACTGTTACGAAAGCG
>JAFXHN010000004.1 GCA_017536365.1 Bacillota bacterium
GCGTTTCATTTTGAAAGCTGCATGACAGGTTTTGACGTTGAAGATGACCGTTTGAGTTTTGTGGAGATCAACGGAAAGGATCGCATCAAAGCGGAGGTCATGATAACAGCACCGGGTCACAGTGCGAGAGATACTTTCAAGATGTTTAAAGATTCCGGTTTGGAAATGATGGCTAAGCCTTTCTCTATAGGAGCAAGGATAGAACATCCGCAGAGGCTTATAAACATCAGTCAATACGGTTCGGAGGAAGCTGCCGAGATCTTGGGTGCAGCTGATTACAAACTGTCATATAAATGCGGAGACGGAAGAGGGGTATATACCTTTTGCATGTGTCCGGGAGGATACGTGGTGGCTTCTGCTTCAGAGGCAGGAGGCGTTGTCACCAACGGCATGAGCTACCATTCAAGAGATGGCCGAAATGCCAACAGTGCTTTATTGGTAGGTGTTGAACCTGCTGATTTTGATTCGGAAGATCCTTTGGCAGGGATAGAGTTTCAGAGAAAATGGGAACAGGCAGCATTTATAGCCGGAGGCAGGAATTACTGTGCGCCGGCGCAGAAAATCGGAGATTTTCTGCAGGGTGTTCCGTCTGAAGGCCCGGGAGAAGTTCAGCCGGAATACCGGCCCGGGGTCAAATGGACAGATATATCCCCGTGCCTGCCGGCCTTTGCCGTATCGGCAATGAGAGAAGCCCTGCCTAAATTCGGAAAAAAGATAAAAGGATTCGATATGCCTGACGGCATTTTGACGGCGGTAGAGACAAGAAGCTCATCTCCGGTAAGGATCATAAGAGATGAGGATCTGCAGACTAAAGTAAAAGGCATCTTTCCTGCAGGAGAGGGAGCAGGATATGCCGGCGGAATAATGTCCGCTGCAGTAGACGGCATCAGAGTGGCGGAGAAGATCTGCAGCCTGTGGGCTCCGCCGTTACAGGAGGAATAGAAATTGAAGTTTTATTTTTTAAGACATCCTGAAACCGTGGCAAACGAACGTGGATTGATCTACGGATGGAAAGATTATGATTATACGGAAAAAGGCCGGGAAATGTATGAAGCTATGCCGGAAAGGATGGAGAAATACAGTTTTGACAAGATATACTCCAGCCCTTTGGGAAGAGCCCATAAACTGGCGGAGGCAATAGGTCAGAGAAAGGGAATGGAAGTGATTTCCGAAGACAGGATAAAAGAAATGGGCTTCGGAGAAATGGAAGGCATATCTTATATCGAAGCTAGAGAAAAGTATCCGGATGTAGTGAAAAATCTTTTCGGGGACATGGAGAACTTTAGAGTTCCGGGAGGCGAAAATGCAAAGGATGTTGCTGAGCGAGCAGGAAGTTTTCTGGATGAGATCAAAGAAGAAGATGGATCAGTGCTTATCGTAACTCATGCTATGCTGATGCATTCAGCTATGTCCTGTCTCTTGAATATGCCGAGAAATGAAATGTGGCATTTCAAGATAGATCCATGTATGGTGGTCAGAATAGATTATAAAGACGGATACGGCGTATTAAAATCAATGATCCCCTATGAAGAAACAGACGGAACTTATATAGTAGATGTGAAATAAAGAAATATCCCAAAAGTTTTACTTTTGGGATATTTTTATGCCAAATCGATTATTTAATAAGTGATCTTCCTGTCATTTCCTTCGGCTGGGAGATATTAAGGAGCTCAAGCATAGTTGGAGCGATATCTGCAAGGACACCATCTTCTCTAAGATGGATCTCTTTGCCCTTTCCGCTTGCTACAAGGAACGGAACTTTGTTTACGGAATGCGCTGTGACCACCTCACCCTTTTCGTTGAGCATATAGTCGCAGTTGCCGTGATCGGCGGTTATCAGTACAGTTCCTTCTTTATCAAGTATGGAACCAACGATCTTAGGGATGCAGATATCAAGAGCTTCAATGGCCTTTACTGCAGCATCGAATACGCCGGTGTGTCCCACCATATCAGGGTTTGCAAAGTTAAGGATGATGACATCGTAAATATCCTTTACTATGGCATCCAGAACTTTTTCTGTCACTTCGAAAGCGCTCATTTCCGGCTGAAGATCATAAGTTGCAACCTTAGGAGAAGGGACCAGGATCCTTTCTTCATTTTTGTTTGGAGCTTCCACTCCGCCGTTGAAGAAGAATGTAACATGAGCATATTTTTCTGTTTCCGCTATCCTAAGCTGGTGAAGTCCTTTGGATGAAAGGTATTCACCCAGTGTGTTTTCCAGCTTTTCAGGAGGGAAGGCTACTGTAACATTCGGCATGGAGGCATCATACTGAGTCATGCAGATATATTTTAAGTTCTTAGGGAAAACTTTTCTTTCAAATCCTGAGAAATCCTTGTCAGCAAAGGTCCTTGTGATCTCTCTGGCTCTGTCAGGTCTGAAGTTGTACATAACTACTGCGTCGTTATCTGAGATCCTTCCGGTGACTTTGCCGTTTTCTGTGATGATGAAAGGCTTAACGAATTCATCGGAGGCATCGTTGTTGTAAGAATCTTCAAGAGCAGCAAAAGGATCTTCTGTAAGGATGGCTTCTCCTAAAGTAAGTGCGTCGTATGCAAGGACAACTCTTTCGAAACGGTTGTCTCTGTCCATTGCGTAATAACGGCCGGATACTGTAGCCAGTTTTCCTGTACCTTTTTCAGCCATGTACTGCTGTATCTGAGAGATATATGTACCTGCAGACCTTGGAGGCACATCTCTGCCGTCGAGGAATGCATGGAGGTAGACTTCTGAAAGACCGTTCTGTTTTGCAAGATCGATGAGGGCGCAGAGGTGAGTCATATGACTGTGAACTCCTCCGTCAGATAAAAGTCCCATGATGTGAAGGGCTGATCCGTTTTTCTTAACATGGTCTACTGCTTCAAGCAATGCTTTATTCTCAAAGAAGTCTCCGTCTTTTATGGATTTTGTTATGCGGGTAAGTTCCTGATAAACTATACGGCCGGCGCCGATATTAAGATGTCCTACTTCAGAGTTTCCCATCTGCCCTTCAGGAAGACCTACGTCAAGGCCGGATGCGCCTAAAAGAGTGTTTGGATATGTTTCAAATATTCTATCGATAGACGGCTTGTGGGCATGAAGGATAGCGTTGCCGTATTTTTCGGGATTCACACCATATCCGTCCAGGATCATTAACATTAAAGGTTTTGTTTTCATTTATGTATCTCCTTGATGGTATATATCTTATGCGGCTTAATTATAGCATAAAACAGCAACATATGTTAAACTAAATTAACTTAAAGTACAGGCAATGTGTGTAAATTGCATCTTGAAGCAAAGGAGGTCCCCTGTGAAATGGAACGAGGCGCAGTTAAGCGCAATAAATACCAGAAACAGTAATATATTGGTGTCCGCAGCGGCAGGCTCAGGAAAGACAGCGGTCCTTACGGAAAGGATAAAAAGCCTGATAGTTTCTCAGGATGCAGGCATAGATGAAATGCTGATAGTGACTTTTACCAATGCGGCTGCCGGAGAGATGAGAGAAAGGATATTCAAGGGCATCTCAGAAGCTATGGAGGAAGAAGGGGCGGATGTATCCTATCTTCAGGATCAGCTTGACAGGATAGGAAGTGCAAACATCAGCACATTTCATGCTTTCTGCCTGGAAGTTATAAGAGAGTATTTTTATCTGACTGAGCTGGCTCCGGATTTTAAGATCTGTGATGATGCCCAGAATGAGACTTTTTCTCAGGAAGCCATGGACATTATGCTGAATGAGATGTTTGAAAAGGAAGAAAAAAGCGATTTTCTGACTTTTGCTTCCAAATATTCCAAAGCCAACAACGAAAAAGATATCGGAAACATGGTGAACATGGTATATAAATTCATCAAAAGTCTTCCGGATCCTTTTGGCTGGCTCAATAAACGAATAGAAGATCTTAAGAACAGCGATGATGAGGTTGAAAGGAATACCTACAGAGATGCATGCGTTTTGAGGGATATGATCCTCAGATATGACCGGCTCCTCATAGACAAAAAATATTCATCTAATCAGCTCAGTTTTAACGATGTGGAGCATTTGGCATTGGAAATACTGGCTCATCCGGAACCTTCCCATGAATACAGAGAAAGGTTCAAATACATTTTTATAGATGAGTATCAGGATACAAATGAAGTGCAGGAAGAACTTATAAACCGCATAAAACGTTCGGACAACCTGTTTATGGTGGGAGATGTTAAACAGAGCATTTATCAGTTCCGTTTGGCGGACCCTCAGATTTTTATAGAAAAATACAAGAGATTTAAGACCGGAGATAAAAAAGACGGCATAAAGATCGATCTTAATCGCAATTTCAGAAGCAAACCGGAAGTCCTCAGCTGTACCAACCGGGTAATGGAAAGGATAATGACCGAGGAAACTTCAGGAATAAGCTATGATGCAGATGCCAAATTGTATCCCGGATTTGACTACGGAGAATTACTCAAAAATGAGCCCTCTGCGGAACCGGTGATAATGGATCTCATAGTGGAAAAAGATATAAAAGACGCGTTTTCCTTTTCGATGCAGGATGCGGATCCTGTTAAGGGTACTGAACTGGAGGCGTTATTTGTATGCCGCAGGATAAAAGAAGTTCTGGGCAGAGAATACTTTGATGTGAAAAGCGGAAAAGTCAAGAAAGTTACTTTAGATGATATAGTCGTTCTTCTTCGTTCATATAAAGGTTCGGCGGAAGTATATCAGGATGTTTTTCAGCGTGAAGGGATACCGGCATATATAGAAGGGAATGACGGATATTTTGAAACTGTGGAGATCTCTGTATTTGCAAATCTTTTAAGGATAATAGTAAACAAAAGACAGGATATACCTCTTTTAAGTGTGATGCGTTCAGCAATGTTCCGTTTTACTGCGGACGAAATGAGCGCTGTAAGAGTTTTTAGAAAGAAAGGTCTGTTCGCGGAAGCGTTTCTGGATTATTGCAAGGAAGGAGAAGATCCTGAATTAAAAGAAAAGTGCTGCTCAATGCTGAACAGGCTGGAGGAATGGAAGGACAGATCTCAATACATGTCTCTTAAGGATCTGTTGTGGATGCTGCTGAGAGAATCCGGATTTTATGATTTTGTAAGGGCGCTGCCTATGGGAGCTCAAAGAGTAAAAAACCTTAAGGCGTTGATAGAGAAAGCAGAAAAGTATCAAAAGAACACCTCTCAAAACCTTACAGGATTCATAAAGTATTTAGAATTGCTGGAGCTAAACTCTGCCCCTATGTCGTCAGAAAAACCGGGAGGGGACAATGAAAGCTATGTAAGGATGATGAGCATACACAAAAGCAAGGGTTTGGAGTTTCCTGTTGTTATAGTTGCCGGGCTAGGAAAGAGTTTTAATCACAGAAAAGCGTCTTCTGAGATAAGTCTGGATAAAGACCTGGGCTTCGGTTTAAGGTTCAGAGATGATAAGAATCGCTACAAATTGAAGACTCAAAGACAGTTGGATATAGACGATAACGTGAAAGCAAAAGAGCTGGCGGAAGAAATGAGGATACTCTATGTTGCCATGACCAGAGCAAGAGAACAGCTGATCCTCATCGGAACGGTGAAAAAGCTGGAGGACAAACTCCCGGGAGAGGATAAAGAGCCTTTGGAATGTACATCTTTTCTAGAATGGCTTGCAGGTCCTATGCAGGATGCAGAGACTTTAGGAGAAGCAAAGCTTAATATACATAGGGAATTCCCGTGGAACTGTGAAGAGGAAGAGGCATCGGAAGAGCTGCAGGTACAGCAGGATGGATCATTTTCAGAAGAGGACGACAAAGCTGTAAAGGACAGAATTTTTGCAGAATATGATTTTGAATACAAATTTAAAGAAGCATCAGAAATGCCTGCAAAGTTTACAGCTACTGAACTGAACAGAATAATGAAAAATATGGAAGATACAGATATAGATATTCCTGTGACGAGGACATTGTCCGATGAAAGCCGTCAGGAAAGAAAACTCAGTGCTGCAGAAAAAGGCACTCTAACTCATAACGTGCTTCAGGAGCTGGACCTTGCCGGAACAAATTCCGTGGAAGAGATAGAAGCTCAAATAGAAGATTTAGCAGCCAAAGGCAGGATCTCTCAAGAGGAGGCGGGGGAAGTCAGAGGAGACTGGATATTCCGATTCTTTGAAAGCGATATTGGCCGCAGAATGAAAAAAGCGAAGACAGTATACAGGGAAAAACCTTTCCTTTTATGGCGTCCTTGCGATGAGGAATGCGGAAGTATCGTACAGGGGATAATAGATTGTTTCTTCGAAGAAGATAATGAGTATGTGCTGATAGATTATAAGACAGATCATATTCCGGCTGAAGGAAGAGAAGCGGCGCTTGCACTTAAGGCAGACAGCTATTTAACTCAGATGAATATCTATAAAGAAGCTATAGAAAGTTCTTCCGGGAAAAAAGTAAAAGAATCCTATCTGTATTTTCTTTCCGCAGGACAGGAAGTACGAATATAAAAAAACCTCGGTCGCTGAAAAGTGACCGAGGTATTCTTTGCAATGTGTAGGGACTGTTATTAAATAACAGTCCCTAACTTTATTATGTAAAGATTGAAATGGGTTATTGATTAAACAATGCCCTGTGCCATCATAGCGTTTGCAACCTTTAAGAAACCAGCAATGTTTGCACCTGCAACATAGTTGCCTTCCATACCGAACTGAGCAGCAGCTTCTTTACATTCTTTGAAGATGTTAACCATGATGCCGTATAATTTAGCATCAACTTCTTCGAATGACCAGTAGTATCTCTGGCTGTTCTGTGCCATTTCGAGACATGATGTAGCAACGCCACCAGCATTAGCAGCTTTAGCAGGACCTACGATTACGCCGTTTTCCTGTAAGAACTTGAGAGCTTCGTTTGTTGTAGGCATGTTAGCACCTTCGCAAACGAATTTTGTTCCGTTTGTAACGATCTTCTGAGCATCTTCGATGTGAATTTCGTTCTGTGTAGCACATGGGATAACAACGTCAACTTTAACGCCCCATGGTTTTTCTTTTGGATAGAATTTTGCGCCTGGGAATTTTTCAGCATAAGGTGCGCAAACGTTCTTTCCGCTAGCTCTTAATTCGAGCATGTAGTCGATCTTTTCTCCTGTTACGCCGTCTTCATCATAGATGTATCCGTCTGGACCTGAGATTGTAACAACTTTAGCGCCGAGTTCTGTAGCTTTTGTAACTGTACCCCATGATACGTTACCGAAACCTGATACAGCAACTGTCTTGCCTTTAAGAGTTTCGCCTGAAGCTTTGAGCATTTCTTCTGTGAAGTAAACGATACCGAAACCTGTAGCTTCTGTTCTAGCTAAAGATCCACCCCAGCCTACACCTTTACCTGTGAGTACGCCTTCGTATCTGTTTACGAGTCTCTTGTACTGTCCGAAGAGGTAACCGATTTCTCTTCCGCCAACGCCCATGTCACCAGCAGGAACGTCTGTGTCAGCGCCAACGTGTCTGTATAATTCTGTCATGAAGCTCTGGCAGAATCTCATAACTTCAGCATCGCTCTTTCCAACTGGGCTGAAGTCTGAACCACCTTTACCACCGCCGATAGGAAGTGTTGTAAGTGCGTATTTGAAGATCTGTTCGAATCCTAAGAATTTGATAACTGAGAGGTTTACTGATTTGTCAAATCTGAGACCGCCTTTGTATGGTCCTAAGCATGAGTTGAACTGTACTCTGAATCCTCTGTTAACCTGTACTTCGCCGTTGTCATCAACCCAAGGAACTCTGAACATAACCTGTCTTTCAGGTTCGATAAGTCTTTCTACGATCTTAGCTTCAACCCATTCAGGATGTGCTTCGAGAACTGGTTCGATAGTTGTAACAACTTCTTCTACTGTCTGGAGAAATTCAGCCTGATCAGCGTTTCTCTGTTTTGCGATTTCGATGTACTTCTGTGCAAGTGCTCCCATTTCTAACATCTCCTTTAAAATTTTATTAAATTTTGGTTATGAAAACCTTTACAAACCAATATTAAACCTGTACATGTGACTTGTCAATAGCTGTCAGTCAAAAAACAAAAAATTTCATTAAAACCGACTTATGCCGAAAAAAAATCACGCGGGGAATAAAAAGTAAAGTTTTTTTTAATTTGATAAAAGGCTATAATAAGGCAATTGCCCCGGCATACTCTGAAATTTATCGTGTTGATTAATTTAGATAATTTTAATATAATGAAGTACAGTGGGGAAATTAAATATAGAAGAATGAAGGAAAGGAGGAAAACATGGAAAGAAGTCTTGAAATAATCTTTGAACTTATAGAAGAGAAAAAATATGCTCTTGTAAGAGAAGAGCTTCTGGAAAACAATGAAGCGGATATCGCAGAGATCATCGAAGAGATAAACGATGAGCTGGGAACAGAAAAGTCCGTGATACTGTTCAGGATGCTGCCGAAAGATATTTCCGCTGTGGTGTTTGCTTATCTGTCATCTGACTGCCAGGTAGATATAGTAAGCGGCATCACCGTAAAAGAAGTACAGAACATCATGGAGGAAATGTCTTTCGACGATATGATCGACGTTCTTGAAGAGCTTCCTGCAAATGTTGTTGACAGGATACTCATGAGGACTGACAAAGAGACTCGAAAGCTGATAAATCAGTTTCTGAATTATCCGGAATCTTCTGCGGGAAGTCTGATGACCATCGACTACATCGGACTCAAGAAAGAAATGAAAGTAAGGGATGCTCTGCAGTATATCAAGATCCATGGGATGGATCAAGAAACGGTATATACCTGTTACGTAATGGATGGAGAGAGACATCTGCAGGGTATAGTTTCTCTTAGGACTCTTGTAGTAAGCGAAAGCTATGAACTGGTCAAGGATCTCATGCACGAAGATTTTATCTCCGTAAATGTAATGGATGACCAGGAAGAAGTAGCTCAGCTGTTTAAAAAATACGACTTTTTGGCGCTTCCTGTAGTGGATAAGGAAAATCGTCTTGTGGGTATCATCACCTTCGACGATATCATGGACGTTATCGAAGAAGAAACCACAGAGGACTTTGAAAGAATGGCTGGGGTCATGGATGACTCTGACAAGGAATATCTGGACATCAGCGTAATGAAACACATCAAAAACAGGGTGCCGTGGCTTTGTCTGCTTACGGTTTCACTGATGATAACGGGCGCTATCATAGCTCGGTTCGAGCTGCTGCTGTCTCAGGCTATCGCTCTTGTAGCATATATGCCGCTTCTGATGGGTACCGGGGGAAATACGGGAACTCAGTCAGCAACACTGATAATCAGAGGTATGTCATTAGGTGAGATAGAACTTAAAGATGTGGGTAAAGTTCTGTGGAAGGAATTCAGGATCAGTGCGGTTATAGGTATAGTGCTTGCTGTAATAAACTTTGGCAAGATAATGCTTATCGATGGAGAGACTATGCTGGTGGCGCTGACTGTTTCCATATCTATCCTTATAGTGGTAGTATTTGCAAAACTCATAGGGGGACTCCTTCCTATGGCGGCAAAGAAAATGAAAATAGACCCTGCATTGATGGCCACACCGATGATCTCGTCAATAACGGATATGGTATCAGTGGTGATATATTTGATCCTCGCAACGATGATCATGGGAATAACATTATAGAAAAAGGCCGGCTTTGCGCCGGCCCAATGATATTTTTGGAGGTATTAAGATGCTTAGAGCAGCACTTGGCAGCAGAGTAAGAAAGATAGATGAAACTGCTATAAACGAAAGAGGCATACCCGGGATAGATCTTATGGAAAGAGCCGGTAAAGGACTGACAAGAGCTATCCTTCAAAGGATGAATGAAAGTGATGGAGATACTGCAGTTATAATATGCGGAGCAGGAAATAACGGAGGAGACGGATATGTGGCAGCAAGACTGCTGAAAGAAGCTGGAAAAACAGAGAAGGTTTTTTCTGTAATACCTGCAGAAAAACTCAAGGGAGATGCAAAGATAAATTATGAAAGATACATATCCTTGGGCGGAACCGTGGTTCAGATAGAAGAGGAAGAAGGCTTCTTTTTGCTGGAGAATGCTTTAAAAGGAGCGGCCTTGGCGGTAGACAGTATTTTCGGTACGGGGATAAGCAGACCTGTGGAAGGAAAAGCAAAAAGAGTTATAGAGATCATAAACAACAGCAAAAAATACGTTTTAGCCGTAGATATCCCTTCGGGGGTCGGGGCGGATGACGGCAAAATATACGGGATATCCGTAAAAGCGGACAAAACCGTTACTTTTCAGCTAAATAAAGCCGGTATGTGCATGCAGCCGGGAAGGAGCATGGCGGGGGAGATCGAAATAGTTGATATCGGTCTTCCGGAAGATCTGTGTCGGGAAGAGAAGGGGATCGTTTATATGGCAGAGGAAGAAGACGTAAGGTCTATGCTTCCCAAAAGAGATCTATTGATGAATAAAGGAGATGCAGGAAAGCTTCTTATCGTTGCAGGAAGCAAAGGCATGGCAGGAGCTGCGGTACTGGCGGCCAGAGCAGCATATAAGAGCGGGGCAGGTCTGGTAAAGGTAGCTGCGGTATGGGAAGTGGTTCAGGTGATACAGACAGCTGTTCCCGAAGCCACATGTTTAATTCTTGGGGAAGATGTTAATACTAATATCAAGCTGATCAGTAAAGAAGCAGAAAATTATGATGCGGTAGTGGCAGGTCCCGGTCTTGGAAGATCTGAGGCAGCGGCCGAAATGGTGGAACATATCATAAAAAACATACCAAAGCCTGTGCTGCTGGATGCAGATGGGATCAATCTTATTTCTGATAAAACGGACATTTTAAAGAAAAGCACCTGTCCATTGATAATGACTCCCCATCCGGGAGAGATGGGAAGGCTTGTAAAGATGTCTGCGAAAGAGGTGAATGAAGATCGGCTGCGTATCGCACAATCTTTTGCTTCGGAATATAATGTAACATTGGTGCTCAAAGGTGCGGGAAGCATTATCGCATGCCCGGACGGAGCAACCTTTATAAATGCTACCGGGAATCCGGGAATGGCTACCGCGGGAAGCGGAGACGTTCTCAGCGGCATTGCCGGAGCGTTTCTGGCGGCAGGATCTTCTGTGAGAGACAGTGCAGTAACAGGGGTTTATGTGCATGGTCTCAGCGGAGATCTGTGTGCTGCAGAATTCGGAGAATATGGTACAACAGCATCAGATATTGCAGAGTTTGCCGGAACAGCTTTGAAGAAATTGACTGAAACAAAATAAAGATATATACTAATAGTTACGAATCAGGATGTCTCATTGTGCCGTAAGATATAAAATTTTAACGGAGCGTGAGTGACTTGATCATAAAAAGAGGAGATATTTTCTTTGCGGACCTGAGTCCTGTGGTGGGCTCAGAGCAGGGAGGATTAAGACCTGTGCTGGTCATACAGAATGATGTGGGGAACAAATACAGTCCAACGATCATAGTGGCGGCCATTACTTCACAGGTAAAGACTAAACTGCCGACCCATGTTGAGATAGGTATGCTGGGCAACGGGCTTACCAGAAATTCGGTGATCCTGATGGAACAGCTTAGGACCATAGATAAAACAAGGCTTAAAGAGAAGATAGGTCATATAGATGAACCTGCCATAGAAAGGGTTCAAAATGCACTGTCTGTCAGTCTTGGCATGGGAGGATAAAGGAGGACGAAATGAAAAAGAAAACATTGGCGCTGATATTGGCATTGGCGGCACTATTGAGCTTATCCGCCTTTGCGGTATTTGCGGATCCGGGAACTTCGGATGACCCGTTGGTGAGCAAAAGCTATGTGGATGCACAGATAGCATCTGTAAAAGCACAGTCTTCAGGAACTTACAGTGTAGTTCATATAGACGCAGGTCAGTCTGTTATCGGAAAAGAAGGAACAGAAATAATCGTAAGAGCCGGTGTTGTTACAGCTATTGACAATGGAGCAAACGGTGTCTCAGACCTTACAACAGGAAAAGACCTGATGAGCGGAACTGAGATCGGACTTAACCATCTTGTGCTCGTGCCTAGAGATGACGGAAGAGGAGTAAAAGCCTGGACTGAATCATATTTAATGGTAAGAGGCGGTTATACTCTCAAATAATTATCAAAAATCAGATGTGTATCGGATCAAGGTCTCGTACACATCTTTTTTTAGGGTAGATTTTTGGCAGATAATGTTATAAGATAAACTATTGACAAGAGAGAAAAAACAGTAAACAGACAGGGGTAAAATAAAGATAGAAAGAGCTTAAACGGAGGGCAAAATGAGATTGATAAAAGAGAGTAAGATAATCGCAATAATACTGTTGATAGCCATTGCAGCATCGGGGCTGGTGATAGGCCAGAGATTCTCTGTGGAAAATGCACCGCAGAATGTAGATATACTTGTTGACTATAACGAAATGGAACTGCTTTCAAAGCAGTCGGAAAACGATATTTCCTGGTGGCTTGAAGAGTTTGCGGATATGGGTATTTACAAAATAGGCCTTACAGAAGAATCTCTTAAGACTTTGACGGATTCAGACCTTCCTATCAAGGCGGAACTTGTTGCTGACTTGAGAAAAGATACTTACTGGATGAGTCAGGCTTCTCCTGAAGTCCTTGCTATGATAGAAGAAAACGTTAAAGACGATTTTGACGTTCTGGTAATTGCAGGATCAAATGAGATGTTTGATTTTGTAAACAGAGCTTTTGAAGAAAGATTTGACGGAAACAGGACCGTTTCTTTAAAGACGGATAACGGTGGATATATACTTATTGATGGCACTGTAAAGGATTCCCTATACCATGATACAGAAAAAATATTTATGACAGAAGATACCGGATTTGTTGAAGAGACAGATATGGTAAGTTCTGTGATAATGTATTTGAATCTGGGTCTCCTGCCTGAAAAAGTAAAGCTTATTCAGGATGCGGGATGCAAAGTAGAGCCCCGTACGGTTGGCTATACCGGCTGGAATGACACTCAGTTTTTAAACGATGTTACTTCTCAATATGAGATCCTTGGAGTGGAGCCTGATTACTGGATAATGGGCAGCAAAGCCGTGCCGGGATATGATGACGGTACCGACGCGCTGTCACAGTATATCAATGAGAATGATGTTACTATAGGTATAGTGGAAAACACCACTCAGAGACAGAACATCTCCCCTATGGGAATGGATCAGGTCATTACGGATACAGACTATGATGTCGTAAGGGTGTTTACTGTTTGGCCGTATATTCAGTACAGATACGGATATTACGGATATGAAAGCTATGAAGAAATAGAGAACTCACTGTTCCGAGCTGTAGTCGAAAGGAATGTAAGGATACTTTACTACAAGCCGATGAAGGAAACAGATGATGAATTTGCATATATAACAGATATTCAGCAGTATAGAGATTCTTTTGAAAATCTTGAGCAGAGACTGGCAAAACACGATATAGGCATCGGAGATGTCAATGCCTTTGAACCTTATCAGGTGCCGCTTTGGGCTAAGATCCTTGTGGCGATAGGTGCAGGCTGCGCTGCTCTGCTGTGTCTGAAAGCTGTATTCCCTATAAGAGAACGCTGGATGTACATTCTCTTGGGTATAGGAATCTTAGGTGTACTTGGGGCTTATTTCGTTATGCCGGAGATGGCTGAACTTGCAACGTCATTTGCAGCTGCGGTAATGATACCTTGTCTGACGGCCACGATAATGATATATGAGGCGGCAGGGATAAAAGAACGACATGAGCGGGATGAAAATGTATTCAAGCTCATTGGAGTAGGTATCATAGCTCTGATAGGAAGCGTGATAATGTCTCTTGCCGGAGCGATGATGACAGCTGCCCCGATATCAAGCATAAACTTTATGCTTGAACAGGATATTTTCCGCGGAGTCAAACTTGCTCAGCTTATGCCGCTGGCATACTTTATGCTGGTATTCGTGATAATAGGTCTGTATCTGTGGACCGAAAAGAGCAAGCAGACACTGGAGCTCAAGGATGTTAAATGGGTAATGAATTACAACATCAAAATGTGGATGGTATTTCTGGCTATGTTAGTGGGAGCTGCAGGAATAATATATCTTGCAAGGACAGGTCATGAAACTTCTATCGAGGCTTCCTCATTTGAACTGCTGGCAAGAAACTATCTGGAAGAGGTTCTTTATGCAAGACCGAGGACTAAAGAATTTATCGTTGCATTTCCGGCAGTTATGCTGTTCGTATACAGCATGGTAAGAAATATGAAGATATTCTCATTCCTGTTTGGATTGGCTTCAGTCATTGGATTTACATCCGTTGCAAATACATTTATGCATATCAGAACACCTCTTGAACTTGGATTTGCCAGAACAGGATATGCGGTTTTATTCGGTATAGTATTAGGAATAATATATATTCTTGTGTTAGAAATTTTTTATAGAGTTATCAGAAAGAGAGGCAGCGGTAGCAATGCATAGGATCGTTATCTCCGGATATTACGGCTTTAATAATATCGGGGATGAGTCTATACTGAAAGCGGTAGTGGATAATCTCAGAGACCGTATAGAAGACATAGATATAACGGTATTGTCACAGAATCCTGAGTCTACGCGGGAAAAATTCGGCGTTAAGGCTGTGGACAGAATGAGTGTTGCCCAAATCGTTAAAAGCATTGCAAGATCCGATCTTTTGATCAGCGGAGGAGGCAGTCTGCTGCAGGATGTTACCAGTAAGCGGAGCATTTTATACTACCTCGCTGTAATGTGGATAGCCTTGTTTTTCGGGAAAAAAGTGTTTATTTACAGCCAGGGGATAGGCCCGGTCAATTCGGGTCTCAACCGAAGGCTGATGATAAAGACTCTTAGAAAAGTCGATTATATAGTAGTAAGAGATGAGGGTTCAAGAGAGTTTCTTCTCGACTGCGGTCTTTCTCCGGAAAAGATGATAGTTACGGCGGATCCTGTAATAAGAATAAAGCAGCCGGATCTGGAGGAAGGCAGAAAGATACTGAAAGAGGCGGATTTTGATTTCAGCACAGATACGCCTAAAATAGGTATAGCAATAAAAGGAAAACTCAAGGATGAAGATTTTCTTTCTGAAGTGTGCTGCGGTATCAAAGGCCTGATATCAAGGTATGATGCAAGGATAGTACTGATACCTTTTCACTTTTCAGAGGACATGCCTATAACGGAAGAGATACAGCGCCGCATCGGGGATAATGTTACGTGTATTAAGAAAAAGTGCCTTACAGAAGAAATGCTTTCGATCATAGGAAATATGGATCTTTTGGTGGGCGTGAGGCTGCATTCGTTGATCCATTCCGCTATAATGGAAGTGCCTATGATAGGGATATCATACGATCCGAAAGTGAATTCTTTTATGAAGTCGATGGATCTAAGAGCAATGTGTTCGGTGTACGACTTTAAAGGAGAGTATCTGCTGGAAGAGTATGATAAAGTAATGGAGAACAAAGAGGCTCTTCTTGATAAAGTAAGAAAACACAAAGGATCTTTGATAGACAAGTTAAACAACAACGAGATTTTGATAAAAAAGCTGTTGGGAGAGGAAGGTTCAGATGTCTGATAGGATAAGGATCCTGGGAGTCCCTGTAGATATGGTGAATTACTCAGAGGCTTTGGATCGTTTTAAAAAGTTTATAGAAAAAGACGGAGTCAGCCTGATCGTGACTCCCAATTCGGAAATAGTTGTGAACGCGGGAAAGAATCCGGATCTTATGAATGCTATCGAGCAGGCGGAAATGGTTATCCCCGACGGCATCGGTCTGGTGTATGCATCAAAGATATTAAAGCATCCACTGGAAGAAAGGGTTACAGGCATAGATTTCCTGGGGAAAAGTCTTGAGTATCTTGCCAAAAGCGGGAAGACCGTGTTTCTTTTCGGAAGCAAGCCGGGGATAGCGGAGAAAGCGGCGGCTAAAATGGAGGAAGTTTATCCGGGATTAAAGATTGTAGGGACAAGAAATGGGTATTTCAAGCCGGAAGAGGAAGAAGACATACTGGCAGAAATAAACAATGCTGATCCGGATCTGCTGTGTGTTGCATTAGGCTCTCCAAAACAAGAACTGTTTGTGTTAAAATATAAAGACAGACTGAAGGCTAAAGCGGCCATAGGTGTAGGAGGAAGTCTGGATGTATGGTCCGGGGATCTTAAAAGAGCGCCGGAGTTTTACAGAAAACATGGACTTGAATGGCTCTACAGATTTATTCAGGAGCCGTCGAGATATAAAAGAATGGCGGCACTGCCGTTGTTTATGTTGAAGGTAGTATTTTCAGATAAAAGTCAAACCAAAGGATAATGGAGGAAAAGAAAATGTTAAACGTTGACGAGGTAAGGATTGCTGCACGAAATATGCGTCAGGACATAATAAAGGCGATTTCTGCAGCGGGTTCAGGACATCCGGGAGGATCACTTTCTGCTGCTGATATTTTAGCAACACTTTATTTCTACAAGATGAACGTAGATCCGGAAAACCCTGATATGACAAACAGAGATAAATTCGTTCTTTCAAAAGGACATGCTGCTCCTGCTCTTTACGCAGCTCTGGGAAGAAAAGGATTTTTCGATGTTGAAGAAATGTACAGTCTCAGAAAGATCGGCTCTATATTCCAGGGACATCCTGATATGAAGAAGATCCCGGGCGTAGAAATGTCCACAGGATCTCTCGGACAGGGCTTCTCAACAGCAGTAGGCATGGCGATCGCAAACAAGCTTGACGGCAGAAAGTCCAAAGTATATGTGCTCCTCGGAGACGGAGAGATCCAGGAAGGCATCGTATGGGAAGCTGCTATGAGTGCGGCTCATTATAAACTGGATAATATCGTTGCTATCCTTGACAACAACGGACTTCAGATCGACGGAAGAAACGATGATGTAATGAAGGTTGCTCCTATTTACGAAAAATTTGAAAGCTTTGGCTGGGAAGTAATGGAAACAGACGGCCATGACATTGAAGAGATCGCAGAAAAACTGGATGCTGCAGACGAGATCGAAGGCAAGCCGGTAATGATAATTGCAAGAACAGTAAAAGGAAAAGGTGTTTCTTTTATGGAAGATGAAGCGGGATGGCATGGAAAAGCGCCTAACGCAGAAGAAACAGAAAAGGCACTTGCAGAACTGGGAGGTGAACAGTAATGGCAGAAAAAATGGCTACAAGACAGGCTTACGGAGAAGCGCTGGTTGAGATCGGTGAAAAGAATAAAGACCTGGTAGTAATGGATGCAGACTTATCAAAATCCACCATGACAGCATCTTTCAGCAAGGCGTTTCCTGAGAGGTTTTTCAATATGGGTATAGCTGAACAGAATATGTACGGCGTAGCAGCAGGATTGGCTGCTTCAGGAAAAACTGTAGTTGCAAGCACATTCGCAATGTTTGCTGCAGGAAGAGCTTTTGAAATAATCAGAAATTCCATTGGTTATCCACATCTCAATGTAAAGATCTGTGCAACACATGCCGGAGTTACTGTAGGGGAAGACGGAGCAAGTCATCAGGCTATAGAAGATATTTCCCTTATGAGAAGTATTCCGGGAATGACAGTGCTCAATCCTTCAGACGGAGCATCTGCAAAGAAAGCTATAGAAGCGGCTATCGAAATGAAAGGCCCTTGCTATGTAAGACTGGGCAGAGCGGCAGTTCCTGTTATCTATGATGAAGATATGGACTTCGAAATAGGAAAAGGCATCACTGTAAAAGACGGAAATGATGTTGCTATCATAGCTACAGGAATAATGGTGAATGAAGCGGTGATCGCGGCAGAACAGCTTGCGGCAGAAGGAATTTCAGCAAGAGTCATCGACATCCATACCATTAAACCTATCGATGAAGAGATCATCGTAAAAGCTGCAAAAGAAACAAAAGGAATAGTAACAGCAGAAGAACACAGCGTTATCGGCGGACTTGGAAGCGCTGTAGCGGAAGTAACTGCAAAAGAAGCTCCTGCTAAAGTAAAAATGATTGGCATAAAAGATAAGTTCGGTCAGTCGGGAAAACCAAATCAGCTCATGGAAGCATATGAGATCACAGCGGCTGATATAGTCAAGGCTTGTAAAGAATTGCTGTAAGAATTAAGTAATAAATATTGTCCCTCCTTCATAGATTTTAGTAGTTATTACAAACTGTGGAGGAGGGAATTATTTTGAAAAAAAGTACTGCGAACAGGATGGGGAAGAAAGCGATTATTGGGGCGCTCCTTCTCGTTCTGGTTGTTGCCGCAGCAGTGGTGGGATGTTCAAAACTTAAAGGAGACAGCTCGATAGAGTTCACAGCTCTTTCTTCTGAAGATATACCTAAACAGCTTGCGGAGGAAGTTATGCCTGAGTACCAGCTTCTTGAAAGAGCTTTGGCATGTATGGTGGACGGGAAGGTATATGTGGCAGCCACCAGAGGAGAAAAAACCACGTCCGGATATGGTGTTACCATAGAAAAGATCACTTGGGAGGAGATCGACGGACTGAATAAAATGACAGTATATGCAATGTTTACGGACCCTGCCAGCGGAGAGCTTCTAACTCAGGAGATAACATATCCTTATGCGGTGGCAGAGACTGCTTTGGAGATCCTTCCTGATGAAGTGGAACTTAAGGTTCAGTACGAAGAATAAAGCAATAGTGACGAGTATTTGTAAAAAACTGTAAATAAGTTGAAAGACGAAACTGCTAATGGTAAAATTTTACATATCATTAGCGGTTTTTGTTTTTAGGAAGGAGAAATTTAAGGATCATGGTAAATAAAGATACGTGTCCTATGATGCCTGTCATCATAAAAAACGAAAAGATAGAAATAGGCGTTATAGGCACTGAACAGGGCGCCGGTGCAAGTTTTATATGCAGGATCCTTGAAAGGGAGCTCAAGGCAGGAAGGTGCTCTGATTTAGCCGAAGATATAAGCGGAGCCAGAATAGTGGATATGGGCGAGTATAAAAAAGAGCAGGATGGACCTGCTCCGGAGCGGATCATCATCGTTTCTGACGGAAGTTCTTACTCAGAGGAAAAGCTTAATGCTGCTTTAAAGGTAATGAAAGATCAAGGAAAGAAACCTGCTGTGATCTTCAATAAATGCAGAGACGATTTTGAGTGTTCGGAAGAATTTTTAAAAAAATATGAGGACATACCCTGTTTCAGGATCCCTTTGATCAAAACCGAGAGATTCGCAGAGCTGTATAATTTTATTTTTTACAGTTGAGAAAGCCTGATTCTGTGAGCAGGCAGTCCATCGGGACATCGGTTTCACTTACGGGAATAAAAGGGCGGATTTGAAAGTCGTAGCAAAGACCTATTTTTACGGCATTAGGGATCTTTGGAAGAAAACGATCGTAATATCCTTTACCGAATCCGATACGGTTTCCCTTTTTGTCAAAGCCTACGCCGGGAACTATCACTGTGTGTATTTCAGATGTGACCGCCGCTTTGCATAGAGAAGGGTCGGGAGACAAGATCCCAAAAGAATCTTTGGCAAGGGTGTGACGGCCGCCGTACTCATAAGGGATCAAATCGTTTCCTGATGTTTTCGGGAGTATGACTTTTATATCCATATCCAACAGTTTCTCTATAATAGTCCAAGTAGGCATTTCGTTTCTGAATGAAGCATAAAGCATTATTGCTTTACCTTCAGGTATCTCAACAAATTTGGAATTTAAAAAAAATGAAACTGCGGCATCCCCGGCAGAGTCGATTTTGCTCGAAGGCAAGGAATCTCTTTCCTTTAATAAATTGTGCCTAAGTTGTGTTTTCATATAAAAAATATCCTCTATATAGTTGTTTTGATGAAAATTTTGTGACAAAATCGTAAAGTTTTGTGGACAATGGCGATTTTTAAGGGCTTTTTTGTAGAAAAAAAGTTAAAATAATTATATAATAACTCTAATTCATGTCAATTATTTGGTTAAAGAAAAGGACAAGGAAAAATGATAGAATTCCAGAACGTTACAAAAAAATACGGCAATAATGTGGCAGTGGAAAACCTTGACTTAAAAATAGAAAAAGGAGAATTCGTGTTCCTTGTAGGACCAAGCGGAGCAGGAAAATCCACTTGTATAAAACTATTATTAAAAGAGATCGAAGCCGATGAAGGAACGATTTTTGTTGGGGACAGAGAAGTTACAGATCTTCCTAACAGACTGGTTCCATCGCATAGAAGAAACATAGGGATAGTATTCCAGGATTTCCGTCTTCTTCCTAAGAAAACGGTTTATGAAAATGTCGCATTTGCTATGGAGATAATCCATTCTTCAAGAAAAGAAATAAAGCGACAGGTGCCTCAGGTATTAAGTCTTGTGGGCATCAGTTCAAAAGCGGAACAATATCCTCACCAGCTTTCAGCAGGTGAACAGCAGAGAGTTGCGATAGCAAGGGCTATCGTAAACAACCCGTCTGTACTGATCGCAGATGAACCTACGGGAAATCTCGACCCTGATACAGCATGGGAAATAATGGAGCTGCTTAAAACAATTAATGAAAAAGGAACAACTATCGTAATGGTAACACACGCAAAGGATATCGTAGACAGAATGGGGAAACGAGTAGTTGCGATAGAAAAAGGAAAAGTAGTGAGAGATGCAGAGGGGGCGTATAGAGAAGATGAGAGCATTTAGTTATACGATCAGACAGGCCTTCTCCCAGATCGCAAGAAATAAGAACATGAGTACCGCATCGGTATTTGCAATAACGGCAATGATGCTTATCTTGGGATTGTTTTTCACATTAATGGTAAATGTTAATCTCATGGCAGAAAATGCAGAGGATCAGTTTGAAACTATCCAGGTATATCTTGAGGACACTGTAACTGCAGAAAAAGCCCTTGAGATGACAAAAGAGATCGAAACGCTGGACTATGTTGCAGATGCAAGGTACATAACAAAGGAAGAAGCTCTTGAAATCATGAAAGGAAGATGGGGAGAAAATTCCTACCTCCTGGATGGGCTGGTGGATAATCCTTTCCCGGCAACCATCGAGATCACATCTACGGATCTTCAGTATGAAGAAGTTATAGTTAAAGATGTAGAAAAGATGAGGGGAGTAGAAGAAGTCAAGTTCCATCAGGAAACTATAGATAAGATACTTACCATAACGGGATATATAGAAACCGGGGCATTGGTGCTGATAATTATCCTTGTCATCGTTTCTATAATAGTGGTGTCAAATACGATAAAGCTTACTGTACATGCCAGAGAAAAAGAGATCCAGATCATGAAATATGTTGGAGCTACCAACTGGTTCGTAAGAGGACCGTTCCTGGTTGAAGGTATAATAATAGGATTTATAGCTTCTATTATAGCCGCGGCTATAGTGGGGGTGGGATATTACAAGGTAGTGGATATGTTTGCTGAAAAGGTGCTTATTATTTTCAGCAGCGGAATGGTACCTTTTGAATTCATCATTCAAAACATCGTGATAATATTCGTAGCATTGGGAGTATGCATAGGATCTTTAGGAAGTATTCTTTCCATGAGAAGATTCCTCCGTGCATAGAAAGGAGATACACCAACAATGAAGAAAAGATTAACCATAGCTGTAGTAATGGTCCTGATACTGTCACTGCTGGTGGGAACAGCAAGTTCATACGCTTTAACAAATCAGCAGAAACTGAATAATTTAAATCAGCAGCTTTCTGATGCTAAAGCCCAGCTGAACGCATCCAAAAAAGAAGCGAATTCGCTTACAAGCCAGATAAATTCTTTGGATTACCAGATCAATGTTACTCAGAGTGATATAACACAGACTATTGCAGATATAGAGCAGACACTTTCAGATATAGAAAAGAAAAAAGAAGAACTGGACATCAAGAGTGCTGAGATCGTTAAACAGAACGAAGATCTTAACGCAAGACTCAGAGCTATGTATAAAAACGGAGAGATCGGATACATAGAAGTTCTTTTGGGCTCCGGAAGTTTTTCCGAACTGATGACCAATATAGATATGATCACTCGTATCTATAAACAGGACGAAGATTTTATGGATCTTCTCCAAAAACAGTATGATGAGATCGCTGATACAAAGAGAGAGCTGGAAACCCTCAATAAAGAGCTTGAAGTAAAACAGGCGCAGCTTGAAACTCAGAAGGCTGCACTGGAAAGTGACAAGAGCGAAGTTGAGGCATTAAGAGCAGATGTTCAGAAGGATATCGATGCACAGAACGCTTTGATAGACGGACTTAATGCTGCAGCGGCACAGATCACTTCCCTCATTCAGGCAGAACAGAATAAAGGAAATTCAAGCAGCGGAAGCACCTTGTCAAATCCTACATTTGTAGGCGGTTCTTTCTGTTTACCGGCACCTTCATATACAAGAATATCATCTTATTACGGATACAGAATACATCCTATTACCGGAACAAAGAAGATGCATACAGGCGTAGACTTTGCAGCGGCTCAGGGAACAAAATGCGTAGCAGGAAACAGCGGAACAGTAATTTATTCCGGATGGTACAGCGGCTACGGAAACACTGTCATCATTGACCATGGCGGCGGAATATCTTCACTTTATGCCCATAACAGTGCTTTGCTTGTATCAAAAGGACAGAAAGTATCTAAGGGACAGCAGATCGCGAAGATCGGTTCCACCGGCAATTCGACCGGCCCTCACTGCCACTTTGAAATAAGGATCAACGGAAAGCATACAAATCCGATGTCTTACCTTGGCGGTTGATAAAATGAAAAAATGGATTTTAAATGATCATAGTGGATCCCCTCAATTTGAGGGGATTCATCCAAATATAGCCTATCTTTTATATAACAGGGGGATACGCAGTGAGGAGGATATCCGAGAGTTTCTTTCTGAGGAACCGGTCAGGACTTATGACCCCTTTTTATTAAAAGGAATGCATGAGGCAGTTGAAAAAATCAAATATCATATAGCGAGGGGCAGTAAAATTTGCATCTACGGAGACTACGATGTTGACGGAGTGACAGCGATATGCCTCGTTTTTGAGTTTTTGCAAAACCTCACCGACAACCTTACCTGGTACATACCTGTAAGACATGAAGAAGGATATGGAATAAATAAAACCGCAATCGAGAAGATAAAGAACGATGGGACAGGACTGCTTATTTCTGTGGACTGCGGCATTTCTGCATACGAAGAA
>JAFXHN010000055.1 GCA_017536365.1 Bacillota bacterium
GAGGTAGAACCAGGGGACTATGTAAGAGTAATGGGCATAGTGGAAAGATGCTATACTGAGTTAAATGATGCTGGAGAAGAGAAAACAGTGCCTGTCATAGCGGCATATGAATATGACGTGATCAGTTATGAAGAAGCCATTTCTCCGGAACTGTTCGAAAAAGATCCTGAAAGAGAATACCTTAGACCTGTTTGGTACATGAAATAGATTAAAAAGGGGGAATATTATGAGAATGCTTGAAAATAAGAGCCCGGGAGAGAAGATAAAAATTTATTCTATTCTTTCAATAGTATATGCTTTGGTTTTTACTGCAGGGATCTACATAGTGATCCACAATTTGGGTAATACCCTTGATTTCAGGTACGAACATGCGCTGCGGATGTACTTGATATTTCTTGGACTTTCAATAATACTGAATGTATGGTATATGACAGCCTTCTCTGAAAAAAACATAAAAGAAAAGTACAGCGAGGGTAAAAGGACAAATTCTGTGGACACCTTTATAATCATCTACAGGCTTTCCATAGGAATATATTTAATTTATGCATTCAGATTAATGATCCGCCTTTTTGGAGATGACGCTTTAGGACATATACTCAGTATTGCGTTGGCACTGTCTCTGGCAATATTCCCGCAGATAGCATATTCACAGCAAAAGGAGATTTTTCCGGAAGCATATAAGCAAAAATCAAAGTGAATTAAAAACCGGCGATATCCTCGCCGGCTTTTTGTTTGGTCATATGATATATCGTTTGCTATTCATCGTCTCCGTCAACGATAGCTCTATCAAACAGAGCAGTTACTTTTTCTTCAGGCTTTTTGCCTATAAGTGTTACAACAACAGCACAGATCATACCTGCAATGAAGCCTGGGAAGAGCTCGTAAATTCCTGTTGATCCAGAGAGGAATCTGAGCCAGAGCAGGTCAACCACAGCACCGCCAAGTACACCTGCGATAGCGCCTTTGTATGTAAATCTTCTCCAGAATAATGACAGGAGGATGACCGGTCCGAAGGAAGCGCCGAAGCCTGCCCATGCATTTTCTACCAGATCCATGATGGCCTGAGCGCCCTGTCCTTTGCTGGATGCGATAAAGTAAGCGATAACTGCTACAACGAGTACCAGTATTCTTCCTACCCAAAGAACTTCCTTTTCGCTTGCGTTCTTTCTGATGATAGGTTTATAAATATCAGATGTAAATGAGCTGGAAGCTACCAGAAGCTGTGAGTCTGCTGTGGACATAGAAGCTGCGATGATGGCTGCCAGCAGTATTCCTGCCAAGAAGCTTGGGAAAAGTGTTCTTGCGAATTCGATGAATACCATCTGCTGAGCGCCAACAGGGAGAAGCTGATCCGCAATAAGCATCCTTCCGAAGTAAGCGATGAGGCATGCACTTCCTAATGTTACTATTACCCAAATGATAGCAACTGTAGCGCTCTTTTTGACCATAGAAGGTTTTTCTATGGACATGAATCTAACGAGGATGTGAGGCATACCGAAGTAGCCGAGACCCCAGGCAAGACCTGAAACGATATCCTGCCATGATGAGTTGAATAATCCTGTTCCGAAAGCACATTCAACGACCTGTCCGCTTGCTGCATCCTGATATGAATACATTACGCTAAGTGCTGCAGTATTCCAATCCTGTGTTAAGACGATGATCACAGGTACTGAAAGCAGGGCGAAGAACATAAGCATTCCCTGGAAAAAGTCAGTCCAGCATACAGCTTTAAATCCGCCGAAGAAAGTGATCACCAGCATAGCCAGTGCGAATATAAGCATTGCTGTCTGCTTATCTAAAGACGGGAATATAGTTGTGAATACAGTGGAGCCTGCAACGTATGCAGATGCAACATAAACTGTGTAGCATACGAAGAAGATGATAGCGCTGATCACCTGAAGCGTATGGCTGTCAGTTAAAAATCTGTTTCCTAAATACTGAGGGATGGTGATGGCATCACCGCTTGCGTGAGAGAACTTACGCAGTCTTTTAGCAACGAAGATCCAGTTGGCTGCTGTACCGAGAGCAAGACCTATACCGATCCACATCTGTCCAAAACCGAAAGCGAGGATACTGCCAGGAAGTCCCATGAGGAGCCAAGCAGACATATCCGAAGCTTGAGCAGACATAGCTGTGACCCAAGGGCCCATTTTTCTGCTGCCTAAAAAGTAATTAGCCTGAGTCTCGCTCTTTCTTCCTCTAAAGAAAAAGAAGAGACCCATTGCGATCAAGATGATGAAATACAAAGCAAAAGCTAGAATTTCTCCGTTCATAATACACTCTCCTTTAATGCATAAAATTTTTAGTCCTGTTGTCTTTTGACGCAACTCCCACAGTATAGCACAATTAAATTAGAATAAAACACAGAACGAATTCTATACAAAATATAGAACGAAGAAAAAGAAAAGTGAGAAAAATGTTGAAATTTAAAGGTTTGTGATATAGAATGATTTTGTGACTTTAATAAATACATAAAATATATTTTTTAAAAAAACTGCATGGAAGGGCTAGAGAAAAATGAAGAGAAATGAAAGAAACACTAAAGGCAAGATCGTATCGGCAGCATGGAAGTTGTTTTATCAGCAAGGGTATGACGACACCACTATAGAGGAGATAGTTGAGGCGTCGGAAACCTCTCGAGGATCTTTTTATCACTATTTCAACGGCAAAAGCTCCCTGCTTACGTCCTTATCTTATTTATTTGACGAAAAATATGTGGAACTGGAAGAGTCTATGGATCCATCTATGTCGCCGATAGAGAAACTTAAATATATGAACATAGA
>JAFXHN010000056.1 GCA_017536365.1 Bacillota bacterium
AAATAAAATCAATAGTTAAGGAAACTGCAAAGAGAGGGAAGATAGACGTATCGATAATGGTAGAGAATATTACTGAGGATGATACAAATATCAAACTCAATACAGCTCTTGCGGCTCAGTACTATGAAAGACTCAAAGAACTTAAGGATACATTCGATGTAGAGGGCGAAATAACACTTCAGTTCCTCTCAGGTCTTCCTGATGTAATGAAAGCCATACCGGATGTGGAGGATGAAGAAGAGATAATAAATACATTGTCTGTTCCGGTAAGAGAAGCGGCTCAGAATCATGATGCAATGAGGATGGTGGAAGGCAAAAAGCTTGCGGATGATATAATCAAGAGAGGCAGGATAATTGCAGGATATGTTGATGAAGTAAACAGCATATCGGAAAAAGTTACCCAGCTTTACAGAGATAAACTCAGAGACAGGATAAAAGAACTGGTAGGCAATTCGGTGGAGATCCCTGAAGAAAGGATAATAACCGAAGCAGCTATTTTTGCGGACAAATCAAATGTAACAGAGGAACTTGTCAGACTGGACAGCCATATTAAGCAGCTTGAAAATATAATAACAAACAGCACACAGCCTGATGGGAAGAAGCTTGATTTCATAGTTCAGGAAATGAACAGAGAAGCTAATACCACAGGTTCGAAATCTGCAGATATAGGTATCACGAATATAGTGGTAGAAATGAAGAGCGAAATCGAAAAGATAAGAGAACAAGTACAAAATATCGAGTAAAAGTATTGAAATTAACTGGAAAATGAAGTAGAATCATATTTATATTTTAGGCTTTTGAAGAGAGGACAAGTGAAAATGGGAATCAAATTAGTAAATATAGGATATGGAAGCATAGTTTCTGCAAATAGAGTAATATCAATAGTTAGCCCTGAATCAGCACCTATAAAGAGAATGATCCAGGAAGCAAGAGAAAGCAACAGACTTATTGACGCAACATACGGAAGAAAAACACGTTCTGTAATAATCACTGACAGCGAGCATATCATACTTTCCGGTATGCAGCCGGAAACAGTGGCAAACAGACTCACTGACAAACAGCCGGACAAGCAGGAATAGCGGAGGTGCACATGGAGGGTCTATTATTAGTAGTATCAGGACCTTCTGCAACGGGAAAAGGGACGGTATGCAGGCAGCTGGTAAATGAAACTGATGTGGAATTATCGGTTTCCGCAACAACAAGAGAACCCAGACCCGGTGAAGTAGATGGTGTTGATTATTTCTTTATGACCGAGGAGGAATTCGTTAAGACCATAGAAGAAGATGGTTTTATTGAACATGTGGAAAACTTCGGCAGAAGATATGGAACACCTTTAAGTTATGTAAAATCGAAAATATCATCCGGCCGGGATATAATCCTTGAGATAGACGTTCAAGGGGCAGCTATCATAAAAGAAAAGTTCCCTGAATGTATACTTATATTCCTTTTACCTCCATCTATCGAGGAACTGGGAGCTAGGATCAGGAGAAGAGGTACGGAAACAAAAGAAAAGATAGCTCAGAGATTGTCCAAAGCTCAGCAGGAAATCGAATGTATAGTAAACTATGATTACTACATAGTCAATAATGAAGTAGAGCAGGCTGTGGAGGATATGAAAAGCATTATTAAAGCTGAACATCACAAGCTGTGCAAAAATGTATCCGATCAGATCATAAATAGTTTTAAGGAGGAAAAAACGGATGCTTTATCCTGAGATCAATAAATTAAGAGATGCTGCCGGCAGCAGATATTTTCTCGTATCTATGGCGGCAAAAAGAGCAAGGGACATTATCGACGGAAGTCCTAAACTTGATGAAACCATAACTACAAATATACCTGTTTCTATAGCGGCGGAAGAGATCTCCCAAGGTCTTTTCACCTATACCATGCTTCAGGAAGAAACTGAAGAAGAGTCAGAATATCCGGAAGAGGAAGTTGAATATATAGAAGAGGAAGAAGCGGAAGCTGAAGAGATCGAAGCTGAAACTGAAGAAACACTGTAATGATGATCAAATGAGCACTTAAAAAAACAAAGTGCTCTTTTTTATCTTAATTATTGGAGGATGTATGAAATATATATCTGTTGCTATCGAAAATTCGGCTATAGGCATGGATAGACTGTATACCTATGCCTGCAGAGATGATGATGTCAGACCGGGGGATTGTGTATTTATACCTTTCGGTTCTGCTAACGGAAGAAGAAGAGGATATGTCTTTGAAGTTAAAGACAAAACTGAATTCGATCCGGAAAAAATCAAAGAAGTCATCGGCGTAGAAAAAGGCCTGCTTTCCCGGGAGGCTGTCTTTTTGTGCGCCTTTATGAAAGAAAGATATCTTTGCAGATATATAGACGGAGTAAAATGCTTCATCCCATCAGGGTATTTTATGTATGAAAACATACTCAGCATAGCAGATGCGGATTCTGCGGAACGTTTTTTAAATGACCCAAAGTCTCCTAAGAGGCAATTGAAACTTGTAGAACTGCTTCTAAAAAACGGACCTTTGAAAAAAAGTGTTCTGAAAAACGAATACGGGATCGGTTATGATGTCATGACTGCTGTAACCAGAAAAGGCCTGACTGTTTCGGGTAAGATAGAGAGAAAACGAAGGCCGCACAGGGGAATAAAGCCGGATCCTGAAAGGTTTACAAAATTTACTGACGAACAGCAAAAAGCTTTTTCAAGGCTAAAAACAGCTTTAGGATCTCATAAGCATAAAGTTTTTCTTATCCATGGTGTAACAGGCAGCGGCAAGACAAGATTGTATATGGAAACCATAAAAGAGGCACTTTCTATGGAAAAAACAGCCATCGTTATAGTGCCTGAGATATCCTTGACGGTACAAGCCATAGAGAAATACCGTGGAGAATTCGGAGAAGATAATATTGCAGTTATTCACAGCAAGCTTTCTGAGGGGGAAAAGTATGATGAATGGATGAGGATAAAACGCAGAGAGGTAAAGATAGTGATCGGTGCCAGATCTGCATTGTTTGCTCCTTTGGAAAACATCGGAGTTATTATTGTGGATGAAGAACATGAATCTTCATATAAAGCTGACAATTCTCCCAAATACGATGCAAGACAGCTTGCAGAAAAGAGAGCAGAATACAATAACGGGATATTGATATTAGGCAGTGCCACTCCTTCGGTCAAAACATATTCAAGAAGTGAATCCGGAGAAATAGAAAAGCTTGTTTTAGAGCAGCGCTACAACGGAACACCTCTTCCAGAAATAAGCATCGTAGATATGAGAGAGGAACTGATAAAAGGAAATAAAAGTATTTTCAGCATAAAGCTTTATGATGAGATGACAAGGTGCCTTGAAGAGAAAAAGCAGATAATACTGTTTTTGAATAAGAGAGGATATTCTTCTTTTGTGTCCTGCAGAAAGTGCGGTTATGTGATGAAGTGTCCGGAGTGCGGGTTATCCATGACTTATCATAAATCAGAGAATGCGGTGGTTTGTCATTACTGCGGCCGTAAAGAAGAAATGCCGGCACTGTGCCCTGAGTGCGGAGGAAGATATATAAAAGACTTTGGTATAGGAACGGAAAAGGTAGAAGAAATAACAGGAAAGCTCTTCCCAAAAGCCAATGTTTCAAGACTTGATCTTGATACGGTCAGAAAAAAAGGAAGTGCTGAGCACATCATATCAGAACTCAAAGAAGGGAAAACCGATATACTTATCGGGACTCAGCTGGTTGCAAAAGGTCACGATTTTGATGGTATAGGCCTTGTAGGGATAATAGCTGCTGATATTTCCTTAAACATTTCGGATTACAGAGCGGCAGAAAATACTTTCCAGCTCATTACTCAGGCGGCGGGAAGATCCGGCAGAGGGGATGAGATCGGCAAGGTAGTGGTCCAGACTTATTCTCCTGAGCATTATGCCATAACTGCGGCGGCTTCCCATGACTATGAATCATTTTATGAAGATGAGATGATTTTAAGGAAAATGATGTCATATCCTCCTTTTGGGGAACTTATCCAGCTTGTTTTTATGGATGAAGATGAATCTAAAGCATTGTTATGTGCAGAGGAATTCTGCAGATCACTGGAAAATAAAGCGGGAGAGTCCGTAAGTGAGGGCATAATAGGACCAAGTCCTTCGAGTATAAGTAAAATTAGGGGTAGATATAGATATAGAGTATTGATAAAATATAAAGATAAAGATGTTGAAGGTTTTATGAAAATGCTGGACGAAATAAGAACAGGATTTTCTTACGAAAAATACAGAAGCACATTGATCGGTATAGATATCGATCCATACAGTCTTGTTTAACGGAGGTAATAATGGCAATAAGAAATGTATTAAAAGAGGGAGACGAAACTTTAAGAAAACAATCCAGAGAAGTTACTAATATCAATGAAAGGATCCATACGCTTCTCGACGATATGGCGGAAACTATGTACGCTACCGATGGTGTGGGCCTTGCAGCTCCTCAGGTAGGCGTGCTTAGAAGAGTTATCGTTATAGATATTAGAGACAGCAACGGGCTTATCGAACTCATAAATCCGGTTATAACAGAACAGAGCGGTTATCAGTACGGCGAAGAGGGCTGTCTCAGTGTTCCGGGTGTTGTTGCAAAGGTAGAAAGACCTTTCGAAGTAACTGTTAAAGGACTTAACAGAAGCGGAGAAGAAGTGGAATATAAAGCAGTTGATTTTCTGGCAAAGGCATTTTGTCATGAGATCGATCATTTGAACGGTATGCTGTTCATAGATCATCCACACGAACTGGTTGAGTATGATGACGAAGAAGAGGAAGGAGAAGAATAATGAAACTTATATATATGGGAACACCTGACTTTGCAGTAGGACCTCTTGAATATCTGTTAAAAGCGGGTCATGAGATAGTTTGCGTAGTTACACAGCCTGATAAACCTAAAAACAGAGGAAAAAAGGTACAGCCTACACCTGTTAAAGAAGCGGCTCTTAAGTTTGGCCTTGAAGTGGTACAGCCTGAAAAGGTCAAAGACGATAAGGAATTTGCTGACTACATTAAAGGTCTTGATGCAGATCTTGGGATAGTTGCTGCTTATGGGAAGATCCTTCCAAAGGAAATACTGGAAGCCCCAAAGATGGGCTGTGTGAATATCCATGCTTCACTGCTTCCTAAGCTCAGAGGAGCGGCTCCTATACAGAGAGCAATACTCGAAGGATACTTATATTCCGGAATTACTATTATGAAGATGGATGAAGGCCTTGATACAGGAGATATGTTATATAAGAATATGCTTTCTATCACCGGCATGTCAGCTGAAGAACTGCATAATGAACTTATGATAATGGGTGCAGAAATGATAGTAGAGTTTCTGGATAAAGTAGAAAAAGAAGGGGAAGCTGCTTTTGTGGGAGAAAAACAGGATGACTCTTTGGCTACTTATGCTCCTATGATCAGAAAAGAAGAAGGTCTTGTGGATTTCACAAAAACCGCAGAAGATATTTTTCTCCAGATCAATGCACTGGATCCATGGCCTTGTGCATACACATACTACAAAGGCACTCAGATGAAATTAAAGGATCCTGAATGGTACGGTTCTGCAAGAGTTGAAAGAACGCCGGGAACTATAGTTAGAGCTGACAAAGAAGGTCTGCTGGTTCAGTGCAACGGAGATATGCTTATGATCCACACTATTCAATTCCCTAATAAAAAAGCAATGCCTGTGGGAGAATATATTAAAGGAAACGAACTTGAAGAAGGCGTTGTATTAGGATAGGAGGCTCTTGGGATTGTATTACGGTTACGGGTATATGGGATGGTATGCATCTATGATAATACTGGTGCCGGCGCTGCTGCTGACTATATATGCGCAGGCTAAGGTAAAAACAAATTATAACAAGTATTCACAAGTAATGAACATGAGAAGGATATCCGGGGCTCAGGCAGCAAGGATAATGCTTGATGCCAACGGACTTCACCATGTCAAAATAAATATAATAAACGGCAAACTTACGGATCATTATGATCCAAGAACTCAGACTGTAACTCTTTCTACAGATGTGTACAATAACGCATCAATAGCATCTATTGGGGTTGCCTGCCATGAGTGCGGTCATGCTGTACAGCATGCCACCGGGTATTCGCCGCTGAAATTTAGAAGTTTTGTGGTGCCTATGGCTAATTTCGGTTCAGGTATGGCGATACCTTTATTTGTTTTAGGTTTTATTATGGGTATAGAGGGTCTCGAGATCCTTGGCATACTGTTTTTCTCCTTTGCTGTATTGTTTCAGGCTGTGACTCTGCCTGTGGAATTCAATGCAAGCAAAAGAGCTTTGGCCCAGATGCAGGATCTGGGTATAGTGATGAATGGCGAAGAACAGGGCGCAAAAAAAGTTCTGAGTGCAGCGGCTATGACTTATGTGGCAGCATTGCTCGTGTCACTGCTTCAGCTTGTGAGACTTATTTTATTAAGCAGATCCAGAAGATAGAAAGACAGGTACGGATGGAAAGAGAAGCAGCATTAGAAATATTAAACAATATAGAAAAAAACAATGCGTTTTCCAATATAGCTATAAACGAAAGTATTAAAAAAAGAGACCGGGTAGACGGTGCTTTTGTGCGTCAGCTGGTATACGGTGTGCTGGAGAATAAAATATATCTTGATTACTATATATCAAAATTTCTCAATTCACCTATAGAAAAGGTAAAGACGAATTCCCTTAACCTTCTCAGAATAGCTGTATATCAGATACTTTTTATGGATTCGGTTCCGGATTATGCCGCTGTAAACGAATCCGTTGAAATAGCTAAGAAAACATCTAAAGGACAGGCACCTTTTATTAACGGCGTATTGAGAAACGTTTTGAGAAATAAAGACAGCGTGAAACTGCCTGATGCAAAGAAAAATCCTGTAAAAAGGCTGTCCGTAAAATATTCTTTCCCTCAGTGGATGGTGAAATATTTTATAGACAGTTACGGTATGGAGTTTGCGAAAAGATATATTGCATCAGCCAATGACACTCCTCCTTTGACAATACGAGTAAACACTCTAAAAACTAATTCAGAAGAACTTAAGAGCAAACTTTCTGAAGCCGGGTTTGAAGTAGAAGATGGCAGAAATTCGGTCAATTCTTTAAAAGTAAAAGGAAGCGGACTTCTGAATACCGATGAATTCAAAAATGGCGAATTTTCTGTTCAGGACGAAAGTTCCATGATGGCAGTGGAAACACTTTCTCCTCAGCCTGGAGAAGTCCTTGTAGATCTGTGTGCAGCACCGGGCGGGAAGACCATATACGCTGCAGAACTGATGAAAGGACAGGGCAGGATAATCGCCTGCGATCTTTATGCCAACAAACTGAAAATAGTTGAAAGACTTGCAGAGGAAAGAGGTTTAGAGAATATTGAATGCATGGAGTGGGATGCTCTCAAGATAAACGAAGAGTTTATAGGGATAGCTGATAAGATCATCTGCGATGTTCCCTGCAGCGGACTTGGAGTTATAAGGAGAAAACCGGAGATAAAATACACAAAGACGATGGATGACATTAAGCAGCTCTGTAAAATACAGTATGCTATACTTAAAAACGCAGCAATGTATTTAAAACCCGGGGGATCTATACTTTACAGTACCTGTACTTTATCACCGGCAGAAAATCAAGGGGTAGTCAATCACTTTATTAAGAAACACGGAAGTGAGAATTATAAGGTGGATACCATGAAACAGCTTACACCTTTCCAAAACGGAACAGACGGTTTCTTTATATGCAGGATCACAAAAATATAACTAAATAGGAAAAACCACTTTTATTTTTAAACGATATAAATTAAAATATTTATTTAACAACAGTTGTATTTGCAAATGAGAGGGAAAAAATGGATATAGGGTTTATAACAGACACCGGGAAGAGAAGAGACAATAATGAAGATTGTTTTTTCACAGACAAAGATAATAAAATATTCATAGTGGCAGATGGTGTTGGAGGTCAGAATGCAGGGGAAATTGCCAGCAGTATTGCGGTAAAAGAAATCTCTGACTATTTGAAGTCTAATCTGGATGATACAAAGACCGGAGGAAAGTACATATTCGGCTGTATTTCGGACGGCATCAACATGGCAAATGAAAAGATCCTTGAAGAATCTTTCGAAAAGGAGTCCTTTTCGAAAATGGCAACCACTGCGGTGGTGCTGATGATCAGAAATAACATTGCATATATCGCTAATGTTGGAGACAGCAGAGCTTATTTACTGCGGGACGGTAAACTGATCAGGCTTACCGAAGACCATACTATGGCAAACCAGCTTATACGTGAAGGAAAACTGACTGAAGAAGAAGTAGAATTTCTGGCTCAGAAACAGCTTGCTCTTAATATGTTCAGCACTATTACAAGAGCTTTGGGGGATAAGAACGGAGTAGAGTCGGATAATTTCTTTGTTGACATAGAAGAAGAAGATATCTTTTTACTGTGTACAGATGGCCTCTACGGTGAAGTATCGGATGAAAAGATGTCGGACATTATAGTAAATGAACCGGATGCTCAGAAAGCCTGCGAAAAGCTGGCGGATGAAGCAAACGAAAATGGCGGCAGGGATAATATTACAGCTATTATTATTAAGATCGGGGATATGAACCATGAGTAGATTATTGGGCGGAAGATATGAAATACTTGAAAAGATCGGTGAAGGTGGCATGTCTGTCGTTTATAAGGCAAGATGTACATTTCTTAACCGTTTCGTTGCCATAAAGGTTCTAAAGCCTGAATTTCTTGAAGATAAAAAATTTATTGAAAATTTCAGACATGAATCGCAGGCGGCAGCCAGTCTTACCCATCCGAATATAGTGAATATTTATGATGTGGGTACAGAAGGCAGAAATATCCATTATATAGTAATGGAATATGTTGAAGGAGAAACACTTAACTCCATTATCGAAAGGGAAGAATGCCTTTCGGATATGGATACTATAAATATAGCAAAACAGATAGCTTCTGCGCTTTCGTGTGCGCATAAGAACAATATAATACATAGAGATGTAAAACCGCATAATGTTATCGTAACTGAAGACGGCGTGGCTAAGATAACAGACTTCGGTATAGCAAGAGCTGTAACTAACACTACTCTTGTGGCAAGCGATTCCATAATGGGTTCAGTGCATTATTTCTCACCGGAACAGGCTAGAGGCGGCTATGTGGACGGTAAGTCTGATTTATATTCTTTAGGGATAATGATGTATGAAATGGTTACAGGCAAGGTGCCTTTTGACGGGAGCAATCCTATAACCGTTGCTATGATGCATATCAATAAAGATATCGTTCCGCCTTCGAGGTATAACCCTAATGTTTCTGCTGCTCTTGAAAAAATAATACTTAAAGCAACTCAGAAATATCAGGTAAATCGTTTCTCTGATGCAGATGAAATGCTCAGTGCCTTGAATGCTCTTACGCCTTCCAATATACCGTACACAGTTTCGGGAGTGGCTGTAACAATGCCTCCGGAAGAAGAGTATGAGGAAGATGTAAGGGTAGATGAAAACAAGCACTCATCAACAGATACTCTTGTAATGGATAAAAACATTTCTGCAGAAGAGTATGATAAATACCTTGAAGAAACAGATGAACCATATGACGGTGAATTTAACGGCAGAGATGATGACGACGAGGAAGATATAGAAGAATACGAAGAAGAGTATGAAGAAGAGCCTGTTCCAAAGACAAAGAAGGAACTCAAGGCAGAAAAGAAAGCTCGAAAAAAGGCCAACAAGAAAAAGAGAAGGATTTTCACACTGCCGAGATTCCTGGGAGTTATATTTGGCATAGTATTTGCTGCATTGCTGAGTATCGGTATACTTTGGGCTGTGGATTACGTTCAGCTTCCGGAAGTGGAAGTTCCGGATATAATAGGAATGAACTATGAAGAAGCAGAAGATCTTCTTGAAACCTACGGCTTGCTGATGGAGATCGAGAGTCAGGTATACAGCAGTGAATACGAAGCGAATGAGATCTGTGAACAGACTCCTGACGGCGGAGATAAAGTAAAAGAAGGATACAAGATCCGTGTTACTATAAGTAAAGGGCAAAATGACATGGGTGTACCTGACTTGGTAGGTAAAACTCTGGAGGAAGCGAAACGAATAATCGAGGAACAGGGTTATCAGATAGGTACCATAGATAAAGCGGACGATGCAGCGCCTGAAGGCACTGTCCTCGAACAGACGCCGAAATACGGAGAAGAAGTTCAGCCGGGAACTTTGATCAATCTTGTAGTCAGCAACGGAAAGGGTCAGGAAGAAATAGAAATGATAAAGCTTATCGGAGCTGATCTGGATTCCGCAACTGAGATGATAAGAAGTGTAAATCTTGTGCTGAATAATGTTGATTACGAATACAACGATACTTATGATGCCGGACTTGTTATCGAGCAGAATATAGCTGTGGGCGAAAAGATAATGACAGGAACCAAGATCAATCTTGTCGTAAGCAAAGGAAGAAATCCGGATTCCTCATCTGAAGGAGCAACTGCCACAGTTCCTCTTATCCTTGATTATACTGTTTCTCAGAATGATGTGTTTGAGATAAAGATAAATCTCGTTCAGGACGGCATAGTAAAACTTGTACACGATCAGGTACACTATAAGTCTAATAACGGTGAAAGCATAGACATCACAGGAAGTGGAAAGGGAACACTCCTGATATATTATGATAATAAACTTGTGAATGAAGGAGTAATAGATTTTGGAGCAGGAACTTTCTCTTATTAACGGAACCATAATCAAAGGTATCGGAGGTTTCTACTATGTAGAAGCCTCCGGTTTAGTGTACGAATGTAAAGCAAAAGGGCTGTTCAGAAAGACCGGGATATCTCCTATGGTGGGAGACAGTGTCCTTATAAAGCTTGGAAGCCAGGGAGTAGAAAATGTGATCAAAGAGATCCTTCCAAGGATAAACGAGTTTGTAAGACCGCCTGTTTCTAATGTGGAATTAAGTGTAATAGTGGCGGCAGCTGCTGAACCGGAGCCTGTATTCTCATTTATTGACAAGCTTTTGGTCATGTCGGAGAAAAAAGAAACCGATGTGGTACTGGTGTTCAACAAGTGTGATTTAATAACAGAAGAAGATAAAAACAGGATCAAAGACATATATGTGGGAACAGGATACCCGGTAGTGTTTATCAGCACCTACACAGGAGAAGGTATATCCGAACTGAAGGATCTGATAAGCGGCAGGAGATGCATGATGTCAGGAGCTTCCGGAGTAGGGAAATCGAGCATAGCAAATGCATTGGGCGGATTTCAGATGGAAACAGGCCTTATAAGCAGGAAAACTCAGAGAGGAAAACATACTACAAGACATGTGGAGCTTCTTACAGGAGAAGGAGGTATAATGATATTTGATACTCCGGGATTCACGTCTTTTGAAGTGCTGGATATGAAGCCGGAAGAATTAAAATACTATTATCCTGAATTTGAAGATCATATGGAGGGATGCAGGTTTTCTACCTGTATGCATATTTCAGAGCCGGATTGCAGTATAAAAGAAGTTGTAGGCAAAGAGATAAGCAGCATGAGATATGATTCTTATGTAAAAATATACAATGAGTTAAAGGAAAAACCAGTGAAATTCTAATGAGGAGAGAAAAATGAGATACCAATTATCACCATCAATTTTATCAGCGGATTTCGGCAAGTTATATGAAGATACAAAGAAAGTTGAAGTGGGAGGAGCGGATATGCTCCATATCGATGTTATGGACGGGCATTTCGTACCTAATATCACTATCGGGCCTGTGGTCCTTGAAGGTCTTGTTGGCAAAACAAAAATGCCGTTTGACGTTCACCTTATGATAGAAGACCCTGACAAATACATAGATAAATTTGTTTTTGAAAATACTGAATACATTTCAGTTCATCAGGAAGCATGCGTACATCTTCATAGAACAGTTCAGTACATAAAATCATTAGGAGTCAAAGCAGGAGTAGCTATAAACCCTGCAACATCTCTCAGAACACTTGATGAGATCCTTGAATACATAGACATGGTCATCATAATGACTGTTAATCCGGGATTCGGCGGTCAGTCATTTATTGAGTCAGGTCTTAGAAAGATCACTGAATTAAGAGATATGATAGAAAAAAGAGGTCTTAATGTTGATATAGAAGTTGACGGCGGCGTTAAACTTACAAACGCAGAAACAGTTCTTAATGCAGGAGCGAATATCCTCGTTGCAGGCTCTGCTGTATTCTCAAAGCCTGATCCGGAGGAAGAATGCAGAAAATTCGGAGAGATCTTTAAGGGGATGAAATAATGGGTAAAAAAGCAGCTATATTTGGAAGCGGCAGTTTTGATCCTTCCGGAGTTGATTTTTCACAATACAGGTTTATTGCAGGATGCGACGGAGGGACCCAGTATTTAAGCGATGCCGGCGTTGTGCCTCATATGATAATGGGAGATTTCGATTCACTTGACACTTCGACCATAATGGAAATGTTTATGCTGGGAGTTGCCAGACACGGCCTTTCAACAGATAAGGATTTTACTGATATGAAAGGTACTGTGGATTTTATTGCAGGTTTGGATTATGACGAACTCGATATATATGGTGCTACGGGAACAAGACTCGATCACAGTGTAGGTAATATGATGATGCTGTTTGAGCTTTTTGAAAAAGGTATAAATGGCAGGATAATAGACAAGAACAATATCATCACTGCTTTAGCAGCGTCAGAAGCCCCTGTGACTATGGAGATAAAAGATGTGCCTGAAGGATGGTATGTTTCATTTGTGCCTGTAGGCATATGCAAGGGCGTTACTATAAAAGGAATGAAGTATAAAGCAGAAAATATCGAGCTTGGAATAAACAATTCCACGAGAGCTATAAGCAATGAGCTGATTGAAGGCTCTGAAGGACCTGCCTTCATAACTGTTGAATCGGGAAGGCTTCTGGTATTTTACAGCAGAGACTGATACTAAGGTAAACAAAACCGCCTTTCGGTCATAATATGACTGAGAGGTGTTTTTTTATGAGCAGTAATAAAAAATTCAATGATCGTAAAGAGGAATTTATAAACTGTACAAAAAAGATAAAAAAGAAATGCTGCTGCATAAATGCAGAAAGATACTGTGAGATAAAAAAACTGGCAAAATGTATGATATGCACCGGTGTGCTGGCTATACTTATATTGTGTTTTCCGCCTGTAGTTTGGTTTGTGCTTTTGGCTGTGGGAATGATAGTGCTGGGGATAATGATATTCAGACTATAAAAATAAAATAGACTGCCTTTTAGGCAGTCTTATTTTTCAATGATCAGTTGGGTTAGATAGCTCTCTGTACTTTACCGGATCTCATGCATCTTGTGCATACGTTTGCTCTTCTTACAGTACCATTGTCGACGATTCTAACAGTTTGGATATTAGCATTCCATTTTCTTCTGCTGTGTCTATTTGAATGGCTCACCTGATTTCCGGAAACCTGACCTTTACCACAAATTTCGCATTTTCTTGACATTTCGCTACACCTCCCCTTGTAATCTATTTATTTAAATGATTGTCGTTTCTTTTATGCACCGAACAGATAAAATTATAGCATATGAATTCTATATTGTAAAATCATTTTTTAAAATATTTTCAAAAAATTTGTTAAAATTTTCTTCAATATGATAGAATAACGACAATATATTGTATAAGGTGATTATAATGCTTGAGAGAATAGAAAACAAGTGGGGACGAGTAGATATTGAAAGACCTGTAGTTGCAAAAATAATCAAAGAAGTTATCCTTACACACAAAGAAGTATACGGTATAACAGATGCAAAAGGTCATCGTTCCTCTTTTTTATCAAAATTTACCTTTGACAAGGATGCAAACTATATCAAAATAAAAAAAGATAAAGAAGGAATAATAGATATCGAAATAAATCTGATACTTTATTTCGGTGTGTCGATTTCTTTTGTCACAAGAAGTATCATCGATAAGATCAGAGACAGACTTTCGGAACTTTTAAATCTTGAACCAAACAGCATTACCATTCACATAGTAGGTTTAAAATCAAAAAAAGTTTTGGAAAGGGATCTGGTCATAAAGGGTTAGAGGACATATTATGAAAAACAGTATGAATACACCGTTGACAGAACTTAAGGGTATCGGACCTAAAAAGTCTCAGCTGTTCGGCAGACTGGGGATTTTTGATGTGGAAGATGCTCTTTATTCTTTTCCAAGAGAATACGAAGATAGACGAAATGTAAAAAGCATAGGAACTCTTGAGGCTGACGAGGAAGCCATGGTGGTGGGAACCGTGGCGGCTGTAAAAAAAGGCCGATATGTAAGGGGAAGAAAACGTACTACAAGATTCCTGATCAAGGATGATACGGGAACTATGGAAGTGCTGTTTTTTAATGCCGGTTACTTGGTAAGAAGCATTAAAACGGGGGACAAATACTGGTTTTTCGGAAAGGTAAACAAAAACAGCGGAGGCATCGCTATGATACATCCGGGGTTTGGAAAGGCAGAGGATGATCTGTCTAACGGAAATATCCTTCCTATATATCCTTTGACATCGGGTCTTACCCAGGGAGAACGCAGAAAAGTATCGGCAGCTGC